>JAFYFY010000228.1 GCA_017543485.1 Lachnospiraceae bacterium
GGCAGCGGCGAGGGCCCGGGTTCCGAAAAGCTGTGCGCACAGCAGGAAGGCAAATGCCGTCATTATGAAAAAAATGCCGACTTTCCGAGGAAAGCCGGCAATCTGTTTTATTCCTGCAAATCCGTTCAAATCAGGATTCTCCTTCGATATCATCGTCCAGATACTCTGCGGGTTCCTCTGCCGGCTGCGCTGCGGAAGGCTCTTCGGGATGAAGCTGGCTGTGATCCGCGCGGATCCGGTCACCGTATTCCTTCAGGGTGGACATGAGGCCCTCGTACTGCTGAGCGGTGGACTTGGAGATGGCATCGATGAGCCCCTCCAGATAGACCATCACGCCTTCCATATATTCATTGGTCTGGTCGGTGATGCTGTTGTGCTGGAACATGGCATTGTCCACCAGGGACTGGGCTTCCTCCTGAGCCATGGCCACGACCGCGTCGGCCCGTCTGTAAGCCCGCTGCATGATCTCATTCTGGCTCAGCAGCTCATCCGTTCTGGCGGTGGCCTCATCGATCAGGGCCTGTGCCTTTACCTTGGAGTCTTCGATGATCTCTTCGGAGCGCTTGATGATCTTGCGGTATTTTTCAATCTCTTCCGGTGCCTTTCTGCGAAGGTCCCGGAGGAAATCCTCCATCTTCTGACGGTCCACGATGATCTCGGTGCTGGAAAGGAGCTTCGGCTTGCAACCGCCGATGTAAGCGTCCATGTCATCGATGATCCGAAAAATCTCACTGTCCATGTTTCTGCTCATATTGCGATTCCCCTCAACTTACTTCCGGAATTTCTCATATACCAAATCGGCGACGAATCCCGGTACCAGCTTTGTGACGTCTCCGCCAAAGGTGGCGATCTCTTTGACACTGGAGGAACTCAGGTAGGAGTACTCCAGCGATGTGGTCAGGAAGATGGTGTCCAGCTTTTCATCGGAGAGCATCCGGTTGGTCTGCGCCAGCTGCAGTTCGAACTCAAAATCCGTGATGGCGCGCAGTCCCCGCACGACGATGCTCAGATCTTTCTCCCGGCAATAATCGATGAGGAGTCCGTCATAGGAGTCGATCACGATATTGGGAAGTCCCTGAGTCGCCGTCTCTAGTATTTTAACACGCTCCGATACAGAAAACAACGCACTTTTTTGGGGATTGTTGGCCACTGCGACGATGAGTTCATCGAACATTTTCGAGGCTCTGCGCATGATGTCCAGGTGCCCCAGGGTCATGGGATCAAAGCTTCCGGGATAAATGGCTTTTTTCATGAGTTCTCTCATGCCTGATGGGCGTTCTTTCGAAAAAATACATGCTGATTGGTCTTGTAGGGTTTCACCCGCTCCACGATGAGTCCGCAGGCGGTGATACCGGAATAGTCCCGGCCCAGATCCGTCTCCAGGATGATCCGGGTGTCCGCATCACACCCGGGGCTCCTGCCCAGAAGCTCCAGCACCGGAAGTTCCAGATCCTGTCCGTAGGGAGGATCCAGAAAGACGATGTCCAGACGGTCTTCTTTCTGCAGGATCCGCTGCAGCCCGGACAGCGCGTCCATCCGCAGCACGGTCCCGCGCTCCGAGAGCTTCGTAAAGGTCAGGTTCTCCGCGATGCAGGATGCGGGCTTTGCCCCGTTGTCCACAAAATAGGCTCTGGAAGCACCGCGGCTTAAGGCTTCGATGCCGATCCCGCCGCTTCCCGCAAAGAGATCGACGAAAATGCAGCCCGGGATCTCTGTTTGTAAGATATTAAACAGCGTTTCCTTGATGCGGTCCTGGGTGGGTCTGGTATCCATTCCCGCAGGAGCTTTCAGGGGCATGCTGCGTGCCGTACCGGCGATCACTCGCATCGTTTCACCCTCTTATTTGATCTTCGTTCCCTTGTTGTCCCGCTTCTGGAGCTTGATGGAGTTGAGCATCACCATCTTGCCGTGATACTCGATGGAGTCTCCGCTTACCACATCCGTCAGGTAGACAGCCTCCACCTCGTCCTTGGGGTCCACCTTCATGGCCCTGACACCCTGTGCGGTCTTTTTCTGCTCCGGGATCTCTTCCAGAGAGAACCGGAGGAAGAATCCGTTTCTGGTCTGCAGGATCACATTGGCCTGCTCGTGGACGGCGATGATACCGGCCAGAGCATCTCCGTCTCCCAGCTTCGTCGCGGCAATGCTCCTGCGGCTGGTGACCTCGAACTCCGCGCCGGGAACCAGTTTACATAATCCCCTTTTGCTGGCAAAGAAGAATTGACCAATCCGGACAATCGAGTAATCTTCCGCGAAGATCACGGTGTCCGAAGCGGACTGGTAATTGGAGATGTTGTCGATGGGGATGCCCTTGTCCCGGAACTTCCCCATAGGCAGGTCCGTCATGCGGATGATGTGCATCTGTCCGTTCTCGGTAAAGAGGCAGACCCGGCCCGTATTCTTCACGGGGATCAGGAAGCGGTTCTCTTCTTCCGCCGCCTCCCGGTTTCGCTCGAAGGTGGGAAGATCCACCATCTTTGCATAACCGAATCGGTCAAGGAGGAACATCACGTCCATTTCCTCCATGGGCTTTTCCTCATAAACCGCCTCTTCCGAATTCTCGATGACGGTGAGACGCTTTTTGCCGAATTCCTTCTTGAAGTCTTCCAGCTCCGAGATGATGACCTGGGCCATGGAATCCTTCCGGTCCAGGATATCCTCGTAACGGTAGATGTTGGACAGAGTCTCTTCGTGCTCTTTGCGAAGGGCTTCGATCTCCAGACCGATGAGCTTATAGAGACGCATTTCCAGGATGGCGTTTGCCTGACGCTCGGTAAACCGGAGCTGTTCGGCCATGATATGGGATTCTCTGGATTTGAACCGGATCCCGTCGGTCTTTCCCATGGTGAGGCAGTCCTTGGCCATCTGCCGGTCCCGGGATCCCCGCAGGATCTCGATGATGAGGTCGATGACATTGCAGGCCTTGATGAGACCTTCCTGGACTTCCTTCTTTTCCTGCTCTTTGGCCAGGAGGTTGGTATATTTTCGGGTGGCCACTTCATACTGGAAGCGCACCACCTCCCGCAAGATCTCCTTCAGTCCCATGATCTCGGGTCTTCCGTCCGCGATGGCCAGCATGTTGACGCCGAAGGTATCCTCCAGATGCGTCTTCTTGTACAGCAGGTTGATGAAGTTCTGCGCATCCGCGGAAGCGCGAAGCTCGATGCAGATCCGGATCCCTTCCTTGGAGGACTGATTGGAGATGTCCAGGATGTCCTGGGTCTTCTTGGTCTCCGCAAGAGCCGCCACTTCCTGGAGGAATTTGCCGATGCCGGCTCCGATCATGGTGTAGGGGATCTCGGTGATGACCACGTTCTGGTGGCCGCCTTTCAGCTTTTCCACCTCCACTTTTCCCCGGAGACGGATCTTTCCGGTGCCGGTCTCGTAGATCTCCCGCAGATCGTCCTTGTTGGTGACGATGCCTCCGGTGGGAAAATCCGGTCCCTTGATGTATTTCATCAGCTCCCGGGAGGTGATCTCCTCGTTGAGCATATAGGCCTTCATGGCGTCAATGACTTCCCCCAGATTGTGGGGCGGGATGCTGGTCACCATGCCCACGGCGATGCCTTCGGATCCGTTCACCAGGATGTTGGGGATCTTCACGGGGAGCACCCCGGGCTCCTTCTCCGTCTCGTCAAAGTTCGGGACAAAATCCACCACGTCCTTGTCCAGATCGGCCAGGAAGGCCTCCTGGGTGATCTTCTGCAGCCGGGCCTCGGTGTAACGCATGGCTGCGGCGCCGTCCCCCTCGATATTACCGAAGTTCCCGTGGCCGTCCACCAGAGGCAGCCCCTTCTTGAAGGCCTGGGCCATCACCACCAGGGAATCATAGATGGAGGAATCGCCATGGGGATGGTATTTACCCATGGTATCGCCCACGATCCTGGCGCTTTTCCGGTAGGGCCTGTCAAAGCGAAGCCCCAGCTCGTACATATCATAGAGGACGCGGCGCTGGACGGGCTTTAATCCGTCCCGCACATCCGGAAGAGCCCGGGCGATGATCACGCTCATGGCGTAGTCGATAAAGGCCCGCTGCATCTCCTCGGAATATTCTGTTTTGATGATCTGTTCTTCCAATGTGAAACCTCATTAAATATCCAGCAGCGCATCCAGGGCATGCTCATAGATAAATGCCTTCCGGGGAGGCACATCCGTACCCATCAGCAGGGCTGTCATATCGGAGGCCATGCGGGCATCCTCGATCTCCACCAGCTTCATGCGCCTTCTGGCGGGATCCAGAGTGGTCTCCCACAGCTGCTCCGCATCCATCTCTCCCAGACCCTTGTAGCGCTGCAGGGTAAAGGAACCCTTGTGGGTCTGACGGTATTTCTCCAGGGCCTTGTCGTCGTAGAGATACTCTTCCTTCCCTTTGGAGGGGATGGCCTTGTAGAGCGGTGGCATGGCGATATAGACATGCCCTTCATAGATCAGCTCCGGCATGAAGCGGTAAAAGAGGGTCAGCAGCAGGTTCGAGATATGGGCGCCGTCCACATCCGCATCCGCCATGATGATGATCTTGTCATAGCGGAGCTTTTTGATGTCAAAGTCATTTCCGTACCCTTCGGAAAATCCGCAGCCGAAGGCATTGATCATGGTCTTGATCTCCGCATTGGCCAGGATCTTGTCAATGGAGGCCTTCTCCACGTTCAGGATCTTGCCGCGGATGGGGAGGATAGCCTGATACATACGGTCTCTGGCCATCTTGGCACTGCCGCCGGCGGAATCTCCCTCCACGATGAAGATCTCGCATTTGTCCGCTTCCCGGGATACGCAGTTGGCCAGCTTTCCGTTGGAATCAAAGGAATATTTCTGCTTCACCAGCAGGTTGGTCTTGGCCTTTTCCTCGGACTTGCGGATCTTTGCCGCCTTCTCCGCACAGCCGATGATGTTTTTTAAGGTTTCCAGATTCCGGTCAAAATACCGGACCACCTCATCTCCGATGACCTTGGCCACGGCTTTGGCCGCGTCCTGGTTGTCCAGCTTGGTCTTGGTCTGCCCTTCAAACCGGGGATCCGGATGCTTGATGCTGATGACGGCGGTCATGCCGTTTCGCACATCGGCACCGGTAAAGTTGGGATCCTTTTCCTTCAGGATATTCAACTGTCTGGCATAGGAATTGATCACCGTGGTAAACTGGGTCTTAAAGCCGGTGAGGTGGGTACCGCCCTCGGAATTGTAGATATTGTTGCAAAAGCCCAGGACGTTTTCATGAAACTCATTGATATACTGGAAGGCGCACTCCACCACGATGCCATCGCATTCGCCGGTGAGATATACCACATCCGTCACGGTTTCGGTCTGTCCGTTCATCCCCCGGATGAATCCCACGATGCCCTCGGGCTCATGGAAGGTGATCTCTTCCTTTTCTTCCTTCCGCAGGTCACGAAAGACGATGGTGAGCTTCGGATTTAAGTAAGCCGTCTCATGCAGGCGGCTCTTCACATCCTCTTCCCGGAACCAGGTCTTGTCAAAGATCTGTGGATCCGGCAGGAAATTAACGCAGGTGCCGGTCTCTCTGGTCTTTCCCAGGGGAGGAAGAAGCCCACCCACCAGCTCCGTGGTGGGAATCCCTCTCTCATAGGTGTCCCGGTAGATCTGCCCGCCTGTCTTTACCGTAACGGTGAGGCGTTCGGACAGGGCATTGACCACGGAGGAACCCACGCCGTGGAGACCGCCGCTGGTCTTGTAGGCGGAATTGTCGAATTTGCCGCCGGCATGGAGTGTGGTAAACACCAGACGCTCGGCGCTGATGCCTTTCTCATGCATGCCCACGGGGATGCCGCGGCCGTTGTCGGACACCGTAGCGGAGCCGTCCTTTTCCAGGGTGACGGTGATCCGGTCGCAGTATCCGGCCAGATGCTCATCGACAGAGTTGTCAACGATCTCATAGATCAGGTGATTTAAGCCCCTGGTGCTGACGGAGCCAATATACATGCCGGGTCTGACGCGGACTGCCTCCAGACCTTCCAATACGGTTATGCTGCTTGCGTCATATCCATCTTTCGCTTTTGCGGAAGCCACTTTGATCTCCTTTACGGGTCTGTCATCCGGGCAGGATTTTGCAGGGAAAATCTGCAAAACGGTTCCGGACCCGGATCCGGCAAACAAGAACATTCGTTCATACCAAATCAGTATAGCATAGATTTAGAGGGTTTACAACAAAAAATCCACTAGATTTAGTGGATTTTTCGGGGTTTTTCGCGGTTTTGGATTTGCAAGTTCGCCTTCATTTTTGAGGGCAAACCCGGGTCATTTTGCAAGTTCCGGAATGTGTTTGCTGCAGGCGATGGCCAGGGCACCCGGGCCGATGTGGCAGGCCACGGACAGAGAAAGGGGATTGATCACGATCTCATACCCCGGGAATTCGCTGCGGATCTCCTCCGCAAACTGCTTCGCCACCTCGTCGGTGCCGGTGTAGGCGATGGCCAGGTGTACGGTATGATGGTCAGGGGTGGCACCGAAGCGCTGCTCCAGATCCTTCTTCATGGAAGAGATCATGATGCTCTTGCCCTGGCTGAAGGTCCTGGCCTTGGCAAAGGCGTCCAGCTTCTCTCCCTGGATCTGCAGCACGGGCTTGATCTTTAACAGGGTGCCGATGGCCGCCGCGGCAGGGGTGATGCGTCCTCCCTTTTTCAGATAATACAGGGTATCCAGCATGATATAAATGCTGCTCTCAAACTTTTCCCGCTCCAGGATGTCCCGGATCTGCGCGCCCCCGAAGCCGGCCTTTGCCAGCTCCATGGCATCCAGGCAGGACTGACGCTGGGTGACGGAGATACGCTGGTTGTTCACCACGAACACCTTTCCCTCATACTCCTCCTCCTCCGCCAGCATGCGCGCGCTTTGGCAGGAGCCGGACAGGCCGCTGCTCATGGGGATATGGACGATCTCATCATATTCGGTCAGGAGGCTGTCCCAGGCCTTCATCACGGCCTCCGGGGAAGGCTGGCTGGTATGGATATCATCTCCGCCCTCCAGCTTTTCGTAGAACTGTTCCTGGCTTAAGTTGATATCCTCAAAGTACTCTTCCCCTTTGATGAAAAAGGGCATGGGCAGGACGCACAGTCCCAGAGCCCGGCCCTGATCCTGGGTGATCCCGCTGTTACTGTCCGTCACGACTGCGACTTTTGCCATACTTCCTCCCGCTTTCTAAATGCTTCTGAATGAAATGCTGTTTTTCTGATATTGTGCGGCTTCCTCCCGGAGTCTTTGATGCTCCGGTTTCGTCAGCCTGGGGTCATCCTTTAACAGTCTGTCCGCCTCCTCACCCGCCAGGGTCAGCAGATCCGCATCCGCATAAATGTCTGCGATGCGAAAGGCAAATTCCCCGCTCTGCCGTACCCCGAAGAGCTCCCCGGGGCCCCTCAGGCGCAGGTCTTCCTGTGCGATCTCGAAGCCGTCGTTGGACTTTTCCAGGATCTCCAGACGTTTCCGGGTCTTCTCATCTTCCTTTGAGGTAAAGAAGATGCAGTAGCTTTGATGTTCTCCTCTTCCCACGCGGCCCCGGAGCTGATGGAGCTGAGCCAGTCCGAAGCGCTCCGCGTTTTCCACCATCATCACCGTGGCATTGGGGACATTGATCCCCACTTCGATGACGGTGGTGGACACCAGTACATCGATGTCCCGGCGGCTGAAGGCATCCATGATCCGGTTTTTGTCCGCCGGACGCATCCTGCCATGGAGATACTCCGTCCGGATGCTGGGAGGCAGGACGCTGCGGAGCTTTTCGCAGTACTCCTCCACATTTTCCAGCTCGGAATCCTCCGCTTCTTCATTTGCGGACACCTGGGGGCAGATGACATAGGCCTGCCTGCCCTGTGAAACCTGATCCGCGATGAATTTGTATGCCGTGGGATGGTAGGCATCTCCCACCACGCAGTTTTTGATGGGGAGCCTCTCCGCAGGTCTGTCGTGGATGGCTGTGATCTGCAGATCTCCGTACAGCACGATGGCCAGGGTCCGGGGAATGGGGGTGGCACTCATGACCAGGATATGGGGCTGCAGCCCCTTTCCCGCCAGAGCCTGTCTTTGCCGGACACCGAAGCGGTGCTGCTCATCCGTCACCACCAGAGCCAGCTTGTGGTACTGTACCTTCTCCTGGATCAGGGCATGGGTCCCGATCACCAGGTTTGCGCTGCCCTCCGCGATCTGTTCATAGGCCTTTCGCTTTTCCGCTGCGGTCATGGAACCCACCAGCAGCACCGGCCGAAGGCACAGACCATAAGATCTGATATACTCCGAAACTGTCTGAAAATGCTGAGCTGCCAGGACCTCCGTGGGGGCCATCAGGGCTCCCTGGTATCCGTTTGCAGCGGCCAGGAGCAGGGCCAGAAGCGCTACCACGGTCTTTCCGCTTCCCACATCACCCTGGATCAGCCGGTTCATGCACCGGTCCCCGGTAAGGTCCGAAAGGATCTGTTTCCAGGCCTTTTTCTGACCTGCCGTGAGCCGGAAGGGAAGTCCTTCGATGAAGCGTCCGGGATCGGCGGTCTCGATCATGGGAAAAGCGTTTGCTTCGCTTTCCGTCAGCTCTTTGTTCTTTCGAAGCAGCAGCAGGAAAAAGAAAAACTCTTCGAATGCCAGGCGCCGCCTGGCACGCTGTGCCTCTTCCTCATCCTGGGGAAAATGGATCCCCCTGATCGCCGCTTCCTGGGAGGGAAGGTGCGACTCCTGAAGGAAGCGCTCGGAAAAGCAGTCCGGCAGCCAGGAGGCGGTTTTCAGTCCTGCGGCAGCCGCTTTGGAGATCTGCTTGGAGGTGAGTCCCTTGGTCAGGGGGTAAATACTCTGGAGCTGTCCTGCCAGGGCCCGGTAGTCCTCCTCGTGAAACATGCGGGGCGCCTTCATCTTCCGAAGCTGCGGAGCGTTTCCGCCTCCCCGGATCTCGATGATCCCCCGGAAGATATAAGTCTTTCCTGCAAAGAGCACCTTTTTCAGAAATGCCTGGTTAAAAAAGGTGAGCTCCATCTGCCCGGTGTCATCCTCTCCCGTCACGGTGAGGATCTTTAAGTTTCGCACATAGCGGACTTCCGAAACCGTCTTTAAGCGGATCCGGACAGCGCATTCTTCGCCGGCCCGGGTATCCGCCACCTTCACGGGCTCCTCGAAGCGCATATAATCCCGGGGAAAATGCCACAGAAGGTCCTGCAGCGTTTCGATCTCCAGTTTTTGAAAGGATGCACCTGTCTTTGCTCCCACCCCTTTGAGGTCGGTCACAGGCAGATTGGCGTTTTCCAGCATAACATACTCTTTTCCAACATCGTAGAACAAAAGAGGAGACATTTGCATACCTCCTCTCATCATACGCAGTTCCATATGGTTTTACAAACTACATCCCATGAGCTTCATATTTCAGGCCGGGAGCTCATTCCACGGACACAATGTAGTAGTAAATGGGCTGCCCGCCGCTTTGCAGCTCCACATCCAGACCGGAGAATTGCTCCGTGATCCGGTCCCGGACCTTCTCCGCAGCAGCTTCCTCGATATCGGCTCCGTAGTAGATGCTGATGAGTTCGGACTCGTCATCCACCATCTCACCCACCATCTCCAGAAGGACCTGCTCCATATCGGTGCCCACGCTGAGGATCCCCTTGTCTCCGATGCCCATATAGTCGCCTTTGGCGATCTTCTTGTCATCGATCTCGGTATCCCGGACGGCATAGGTGATCTCGCCGGTCTTCACCTTCCGGATCTCTTCCATCATGGTCTCTTCGTTTTCGTCCGGAGAAACTCCTGCAGAGAAATTGATGGCTGCCGTGATGCCCTGGGGGATGGTCTTTGTGGGGATCACCAGCAGGTTTTTATCCGTGGTGAGCTCCCTGGCCTGGTTGGCCGCCATGATGATGTTCTTATTGTTTGGCAGGACAAAGATGGTCTCGGCAGGAACACGGTCCACCGCATCCAGGATATCGGCGGTGGAGGGGTTCATGGTCTGGCCGCCCTCGATGATATAGTCCA
>JAFYFY010000229.1 GCA_017543485.1 Lachnospiraceae bacterium
AATGCTCTACGGTGCCCAGATCCAGACCATGATGCCCAAGCTCCACAGCACCAACTTCGAAGGCATGGAGCTGATCCGCCCCATGTACCTGGTCCGGGAGAGCGACATCTGCGCCTGGCGGGACTATAACGACCTCCACTTTCTCCAGTGCGCCTGCCACTTCACGGAGACCTGCTCCACCTGCCACGAGGACGGCACCACCGCCTCCAAGCGTCTGGAGACGAAAAAGCTCATCGCCGCATTAAAGAAGGACAACCCCTACATCGAGTCCAACATCTTCAACAGCGTGGAAAACGTGAACCTCTCCACCGTGATCGCGTACAAAAAGGACGGCGTCCGCCACCACTTCCTGGACACCTACGATGGGTGATGACAGGGGGACAGTCCCCCTGACAACTTTTGTGACAGGGGGACAAGCTGTCAGGGCGACTTTTTCTGACAGCCAACCCCCTGTCATCTTTTCAGGCGCGGAAGCCGATGGACGCATGCACATTTTCACGGCAGCGCGATGCGAGATTCCCGTCAAAATCCTGCGCCAGAAGGAGTCCGGCCTGTCCACGGGTGATCCGGCGGCTACCGTTTTTTCCCATCAGACGCTTGGCCTGGGCCAGCACCGCCTGCTCCACCAGGTTGCGGACGAAACGCCCGTTGCCGAAGTCCGGTGTGCCGCAGGCCGCTTCAAAGATCTGCCTGCACTTTTCCAGCGCCGCAGGCTCCGCGGTCAGATTCCGCTCCCGGAGCATCAGGTCCAGGATCCCGCACAGCTCCTCCTCTCCGTAATCCGGAAAATCCAGATGAAACGCGATGCGACTTCGCAGGCCTTCGTTCCGGTCCAAAAACGTCTCCATTCGGTCTTTGTATCCCGCAAAGATGACGATGCAGTCGTTTCGCCTGTTTTCCATCTCCCGCACAATGGTGTGGATGGCTTCGTCCCCGAAGGACCCCGATTCATCCGCCAGTGCGTAGGCTTCGTCAATGAACAGAAGCCCGCCGGAGGCCTTTCGGAATTTCTCCGCCACGATCTTTGCCGTCCATCCCACGTATTTTCCCACCAGGTCGTTTCGGCCGCACTCCACGAAAGCCCCGCTCTTTAAGATCCCTTCTTCGGAAAAAATATCCGCCAGAAGCCGCGCCACCGTGGTCTTTGCGCTTCCCGGATTCCCGGTAAAGATCATATGCTTGGTGGTCTGGGAATGGTCCATGCCAAGCTTTTCCCGGACCTTCTGCATCTTATAAGAGGCGATGATCTGATCCGTTACCTCCTTGATTTCCCCAAGCCCCACCATCTGCGAAAGGCAGGCGTAGGCATCCTTCTTTTTTTCCTCCTTTTTCACGCTGACGGTCCGGACCTTCCGGTAGGCGGGATATGCGCTTTTCCGAAGGACCTCCCGACTCCAGTTCCGGAAGGCGATGTGAATATCCGCTGCGCGAAAGCTGCGGCGCCCGGAGAGATATTCTTCGTAGGATTCCTCCATCAGTTCCCCGTAGGGGGACTGCAGGATCAGGTTTTTCAGATACCGCTTCGCGCTTTCCCGGTCTCCGCTCCCCTCCCGCAGAGGGATGAGATCCGCATCCCCTTCCGCCTTCACCAGCAAATCTTTGGAAAAACCTTCCGCCGGCACCAGCTCCACCAGGAAAAACAGGGTCCCGTCATGGTATTTTCGGATGAGCCCGGCAAAGAATTCCGCAACCGCCTCATATCCGGTGGCAAACTGCCTGTCTCCTCCCCCGGTGCCGGCCAGCTCCACGACCACGGCAGCCCCCCGGGCGTGTCTGATCACGTTCTCCACATCTTTTTCGTTATAGCACTGCGCATCGATCCGGGAGATCACGCTTACCCGGGTGCTCAGGAGCCGCTTTTTTTCATACAGCGCCCGCACCGCCAGCCGCACCATGGGCATGGCGGACTCCAGCTCCCCTGCCTGGATGTGATAATGCACCGGATGACCGTAGAATTTTTCCCGGTTTTCCAAAGCGTAGATCCTGTCCAGTTCCTCCCGCAGCGTGTCATCCGCCAGGATCTCTTCCGCCTCTACGAGGGCCTGTTCCTTTGGAAAAGACGCCGGAGCCAGGAGCTCTTCCTCCAGATGGAAGTAGCTGTTGTCGTAATATCCCATCTCATGATTTCGAAGCCCGCGCCAGTTGCTGCGTTTGATGTAGCACCTGTTGTCCACCTCATCCACCAGGAGCGTGTACTTTCTGGTCGTAATCTCCCGGGTCTCCAGGATCCGAACACTGCGCGCAGGAAGGTCCCTCCGGAGTGCCTCCGTGATCCCGTCACAAACCGCGGAAAAAGTCATCCTGTCCGGCCAGTACGCGGCTGCGACCAGGAGCTCCTCCTCCATCTGAAAGGCAAAGGCATACCCGTCCTCATCGGAAAAAGCCCCCGCCAGGCCGGCGTTCAGCCGCTGCATTTTTTCCTCCAGCTCCCCTTCCTCCGATTTCTTTTTTCCCTCAAAAGCCACCCGTATCTCATAGCAGATCATAAAACCCTCCTTTTCGCACCGGAAAAAAGGTGCGTGCAGCCTGTTTTTGCGTGTTGTTTTCGTTTCGATGATGGGATGATAACATACTGGATAATACAAAAACGACATCTTGATGGCGGGATGATGGGAAATGTGGTATTTTTATGGAGGGGTGGGACGGATCCGGAAAAAGAAAGGGGGGCTCCGAAAGGTGGGGACGCGAACGAAAATGTCCAGACAGCTGGAGCTTTATTTTGAGCTCACCCTGGACCGGATCCACGGGCCGGCGGATCTGATGAGGCGGTTTCGGATCGGCCGGCGCATGCTCCAGCGGGACCTGAAGGATCTGCGGGACAGCGGCCTGATCCGAGTGCGGTACGACCACAAAAAAGACGATTACGTACAGGCGGGGGATGCGATATTTGACGAAAGTGCATCCGACCGAAGACGGGAGCACCTCCTGCGGCTTTACAGGATCGGGACCCTCATCACACAGCTGCCGGTCACCTCCTGGCACAGCATCGACCGGTACGAGATGGGGCTTCGGGAATATGCGGATTACCTGGACTATGCAAAGGAAGACCCGGAAAACAATCCGCCGGAAGACTATGGCGACATGTATGCGTTTTTCGTGCCGGATCCCCCCGTGTTTTACGACCTGAAATCCGCGTATCATGCGCTGTTTCCATCCTGCAGCCACCGCACCAGAGAGCGGGATTTTCGCGAAATGAGAAATGCCGGCTTCGGAATCTTCTACAGCCGGCATTACAAAACTTATATTTACCTGGATCCGGAAGAAAGTTGACAGGGGGACAGTCCCCGTGACAACTTTTGGGACAGGGGGACTGTCCCCCTGTCAACTTTTTCAGCTTCCGAAGATGAGATCCCGCAGATCCGGGTGGATCGTGCCATAGGCCAGACCGCAGTTTCTCACATGCTGCACATAGACAAAGCTCCGCTTCGATACCGTATCCATCTGGATGCAGGCTCCCGCCGCGCCGTCCCAGCCGAAGATCCCGGCAGGGGCCGATGAACCGATCTCTTCCGGATGCAAAAGCACCTGCATGCCGCATCCGTATCCGTACCCTTTTCTGCCCATGGTGGTGGCGATATCCGTGAGGCCGGCATCGCACAGGAGGTTCTTTTTGATCTGCTCCACAGTCTCCGGCTGCAGGATCCGAACACCCTCCGAGGACACTCCGCCACAGGAAAGGGCATCCGCCAGCGCCGCATAATCCTCCGTGCAGCTCACCAGCCCCGCGCCGCCGCTCTCATACCTTTCGGAAAGCTGATAATTGCAGGTCTGCTCCATGGGGACGATCCCCTGCTCTCCGGCGATAAACTGCTGTGCCAGCCGCTCCAGACCGTCATTTACCGGCTTTGCAAAAAAGGTATCCTTCATTCCCAAAGGTTCCCAGATCTGCTTTTTCAAATACTCTCCGAAACTCATCCCCGATGCGACTTCGATGATCGCCGCCACCACATCATGGCTTAAACTATACTGAAAATGAGTTCCGGGCTCGAAGACCAGCGGGGACTCCGGAAAAGCGTCCACCAGCTCCCGTGTGGTGGCCTGCATCCCCTTTTCCTCCAGCACCCGCAAGATCCCGGGGCGGCTTAAGTCATAGTCCAGCCCGGACTGCATGGAAGCCAGATGCCAGACCTTCATCGGAGTCTTTAACTCCCGCTCTCCCTCCGCATCCCGGACCTTGAGGCTCCCGTACGCGGGGAGGTATTTCGAGACCTCATCTTCCAGGGAGATCTTCCCCGCTTCCACCAGCTGCATCAGGGCGGTCATGGTCTGCACCTTCGTCATGGAAAACATGAGATAGCGCTGATCTGCCCGCACGGGCACCTTCTTTTCCGCGTCCACACATCCCGCCATATGCCGATAGATCATCCGGTGGTTCTCATACACGATGCAGTCCACCGAGGGGATCCCCTGCTCCGGCAGGGCATCCAGGTATTTCGTCAGTTTTTCTTCCGGAAGTCTCATATGCTCTCCTTTTTTGTGACGGGGGGACAGTCCCCGTGACAACTTTTTACAGATTCTTGATGAAAAATCGGTCCATGGCTGAGTGGACGACCCCGGCCGGTTTCTCGATCTCGCGGTATCCGCTTTTTTCGTAGATATGGATAGCTGCTGCCAGGTTTGAGTGCGTCTCCAGGTAGATCCGCTGATACCCCAGCTCCCTCGCCTTGTCCTCGATGGCAGCTATGAGACGATACCCCAACCCGGCCCCTTTTGCGGGATCTGCCAGATAAAGCTTTTGCAGCTCGGCACAGGAGTCAAAAAAACCGAGTTCTGCCAGCCCGATACCGCCGATGATGCGGTCCTCCTCATCCGTCGCGATATAGTAAAACCGCCTCTCATCCGCCAGATAATAGTCGCTCAACCGGTCCAGATGCTTGTCAAAATACGCGGTCCCCGGGATATCCAACTCGTTGGCCTTCAGATTCGTGCGGATGATCCGCGCCAGAATGGGATTGTCTTTTTCTTCTATTCTTCTGAGTTTCATATTGTTTTGTCCGAAAAGATGACAGGGGGACTGTCCCTCTGTCATCCCTCCTGGGGAAGTTTGCATACATCGCACCAGCCGGCACAGTCGGTGGCTTTTTCCAACTCCTCGGGCGTCAGGCTGACGGAAGTAAACTCGTCGCCGCCTGCGGGATGGACCAGCGTAAACCGCTTCATTGACACATCCAGCCACACCGGGATCCCTGCCGGAATGGCAAACGGGCACACCCCGCCCGGCAGAAAGCCGGTCAACTCCTCAACCCGGTCCCGCGGGATCATGCAGGGTTTGGTGTGGAACTGCGCTTTGAATTTCGAACTGTTCACACGCCCGTCACCCGCCATCACAATGATCACGGGCTTTTCCTCCACCAGAAAAGACAGTGTTTTCGCGATTTCCGCCTCCGTGCACCCGATCTGCCGAGCTGCGTGCTCGACCGTATCGATGGTCTCCCGGTGCTCCGTCAGGCGATCACCGAATCCTCTCTTTTCCAGCCATGTCTTTACATTCTCGTTCATCTTACCCTCCCG
>JAFYFY010000230.1 GCA_017543485.1 Lachnospiraceae bacterium
GATGCCCCCGGGATTCTCGTAGACGGTGCTGATGCCGCCGGCATTCAGGATCTTCACATCCGTAAAGCCGAAGCGCTCCTTCAGGATCATGGCCACCTTCAGGCACAGTTCCTTGCTGTCACACTGGGTGATGCGCACGCTCCTGGTGACATCGGGCTGCATCTTCTCGATCTGCCAGAGCATGTTGTTGATGGCCCGGTGCATGCCCACGCCCTGATCGATCTGTTTGATCTCGCCCTCATCTCCCACCAGCACGGGCTTGATGTTCATGGCCGTGGCCACCAGAGCCTTCAGGCCTTTGAGTCTGCCGTTTTTCTTAAAGGTCTCCAGATCATCCAGGACGAAGACGGTGTGCATCTCATCCCGAAAGGTCTCCACCTCTTCCACCACCTGCTCGAAGGGCATCCCGGCATCCGCCCGCTTTTCGATCTCTTCGTAGATCAGGTGCTGACCGGCCGCAGCGCTTTTGGAGTCGAAGATGTGGATCCGGGCGTCTTCATGGTCCTCTTCGAACATCTCCTTTGCCACCATGGCGCTGTTGTAGACGCCGCTGAGTTTCGAAGAGAGGGTGATGACGTAATTGTCCTTCTCCGGGTCAAAGGCCTGATAGAACAGGTCCGGCGCAGGGCAGGCGCTTCTGGGATATCCCGGATCGGCCTTCACCATTTCGATCCACTGACTCTGGGTGAACTTCCCGTTGTCCTGGTATTCCACTCCCCCGATGATGATGGACATGGGGACCCGTACCACATTTCCCTTATGATAATCCAGCTTCGTGAAATCACAGCAGCTGTCGCCGATGACTTTGTAATTCATAGCTCCTCCCGTATCATACAGATTCCGTGCGTACACGCACCTTCGCATTGTAGCATGAAGCGGGAGTGGATGCAAACAGGCGCTGCCTTCGGCCATTACTCCGCGCCTTCCTCGTAATAGGGCATCAGCAGGAGCTGTCCGCCATAGAGCTCCTCCCCCTCCTGCATTCGGTTCATGCCCCGGACCTCCCTGCAATAGGTTTCCGCGCTGTCATAATAAACCGGATCCCTGTACTGCTCCGCCACGGATTCCAGGGTCTCCCCTGCCGTCACGGTGTGGAAGGTGCAGCGCTTCTGCGCAGTGTGTCTCGCCGAGGCGCTGGTATGGAGCGACCAGAACAGGGATGCGATCCCGAAGATGAGGAACGCTCCCACAAACGCCAAAAGCAGGACCCTGCGGCGCACCTGTCTGCGCAGGATCCTGCTTCTTGCTTCCACATAACGGCGATATTCGCCCTCGGACATTCTCGTGATCCGGACATTCTGTACACTCTCCATAGATACCTCCCCGGGCCTGCATACGCCCCTGCTTTGTTTCCTTCTATGGTTTCAGTGTACTTCGTTTAGAGGGTGTTAAAACGGACACCCAATTTCTCGCGCTATTCCAGCCCCGTGCAGTCGTCAAAGGTCAGTTCATCGTCCCCGTCATGTAACCCCTGGGTCTTATTGTTCTCAAAGGTGCATTCCAGGAAGATGGTGCCGTTCCCGCCGCTGCTGTAGATCAGGGCACCGTAAGGGCAGACATTGTCCTTGATCAGCACCCGGTAGAAGCTCACATCCGAGGTTTCATACAGACTGATGATGCTGTACTCCTTGTTGTCATGGAAGGAGCAGTCCGTGAAGGACACAAAGGAACTGTTATTGACGTCCACGGCGCCATAGCTGCACTCGTAGATCTCGGTATCCGTCACCTGGACCCGATAGGCATCATAGAGTTCGACACCGTAGGTCCCGCAGCCGTAGAGGTGGCAGTCATCCACCTTCAGATCATAGATCCCGTTGGCGCTGATGACGCTGCCGCTGCAGACCCCAGGCTCCACGTGATGCCCGCAGGTAAATCCCCGGACGGTGATGTAGTCACAGTAGCGGAAGTCCAGGACCGGTGCATAGGGATTCTCGGTGCACAGCTCCACCTTGGCCCCTTCCTCCGGCTCCATGAGCAGGTAGGAAACGGAGTTGATGGTCCATGATCCGCCGTAAGCCCACCATTCCACTTCCAGGTGATCGTTTCTGGCATCATCCTCCACCAGCAGCTCGGAGAAATTGTAGACCCCTTCCTTCAGGGTGATCTTGGTATGGCTTCCGATGGCGGCCGCCAGTTCCCGGACATTGGACACCGTCACCTTGTCGTAATAGAAGTACTCATCCCGGTTCTCCCAGGCTTCGGAGCCCACCCGGAGGTAGTATCCGTATTCCACATAACCGTATTCTTCGTACTCTTCTCCTTCGCCCCAGTCATAGGTTCCGTGCTGCTGATACAAAAGCTCGTCGTCCGAAAGAAGGGTGATGTTCCTGCTTCCTTCCGCGATCCCTTCTCCCGACAGCTCCGCGCTCCACATGCCGTTGGCACAGCCGGGATAGACGGGCTCGTCCCTGCCGGTGATCGTCAGGCCTTTTAAGTTCTCCGGCTCCTCATCCCACTCATACTCATATTCATAATCGGCTTTCAGATCCGTGCCGTCTTTGTAGATGGTGATCTTCGACTGGATGCCGGACTCTGTGGAATCCACGATGGCTCCCTCGCCTTCGGTAGCCACCAGGACCCATTCGCCCTCCAGCTTCGGAAGATCCTCCTCCAGATTCGGAAGATGCGGCATCTCGGCCCGGACCAGCTCGATGGTACCCGGAGTTTCTCCCTCCTCGTAATAGTAGGTCTTGATATCCGTGTAGGAGAGGGTATCGCCGCTTAAGGTCATGGGGATCTCCTCCACGTCCACTTCGCCCTCGCCCCAATCCTGGATAAAGGTCACGAGGATCCCGTCTTCCTGCTCCTCCCACTTATTCTCGGTGTAATACTCCACATCGTAGTACAGACGTCCCTCGAAATAGCTGGCTTCCCGGAGCATCACGGTCCCGTCCGCATGCAGGAAAAGTTCGATGGCTCTGTCCTTCCCGTCGAATCCGGGATAGGGTTTTACGCTGTGCCAGTAGGAATCCGCATAGGACACCGGTGCGGCGGGCGCAGGCTCGGCCTGGGCGGGCTCTGTCTGGGTACCTGCGGGCTCTGCTGCCTCTCCCGTCCCTGCCGGTTCCGCGGCAGGCTCCGTCACCGCGGCAGTCGGATCCGTGCCTCCTGACGTTTGGGGCGCGGGATCCTGGGCCGAAGCGCAGCCGCCAAGAAGAGCCGTCGCCAGAAGCAGCGCCAAAAGGGGTTTTCTGATCTGTCCGTGTTTTTTCATGTCATCCTCCCATCCTTTCGTGGTGCAGGCTGTCCGAAAACAGCTTTATTATATCATCCCCGGGAGCATTTGTCCGAAGGAAAAAAAGATGATAGAATAGGCCCATCAATGACGCACACAGACAAAGGAGGGCATCTCATGGGTATCCTGATCAAAAACATCTGCGCGGTCCTGCCCGGACAGACTCCCGAGGCGGAATTTGTCCCCACCGTGACCGACGTGTATCTGGAAAAAGACCGCATCGCCGGGATCGGGCAGGCCCCTGCGGGATTTACCGCGGACCGGGTCCTGGACGGCACGGACAGACTCCTGACCCCGGGCCTTGTGAACGCCCATACCCACTCCTATATGGCCTTCATGCGAAACTGCGCGGACGATCTGTCCTTTATGGACTGGCTCTTCGGACGGGTGGACCCCATCGAGCAGAAGATGACGGATGAGGATGCCTACTGGGGCGCCTGCCTGGCCATCCTGGAGATGATGAAGACCGGCACCACCTGCTTTAACGATATGCAGATGAACATCCACCAGACCACCCGTGCGGTAAAAGAATCCGGCATGCGGGCTGTGATCTGCAGAGGGCTGGTGGGCAGCGGAAATGACGAAGCGGGACAGACAAGGCTCCGCCAGGCCTACGAAGAGCGGGATGCCTTCCGGGACTGTGACAGGCTCTCCTTCCGGCTGGGCCCCCACGCACCCTATACCTGCGACGAAGCCTTTCTGCGCATCGTGGCGGAGGAGGCCAAACGGGAGGGCATGGGGATCCACATGCACCTGTCCGAGAGCGTGACGGAGATCGAGAACTGCAAAAAGGACTATGGCTGCTCTCCCATCGAGCTGGCCCAGCGGTGCGGGCTCTTTGACGTCCCCTTCATTGCCGCCCACTGCGTCCAGGTGACGGATGCGGATCTGGAGATCCTGAAAAAACACAATGTCAGCGTGGTGACAAACCCCGCCAGCAACATGAAGCTGGGGAACGGCTTTGCCCCGGTCCCGGAGATGCTTGAAAAAGGCATCAATGTCTGCATCGGAACGGACGGCGCCGCCAGCAACAACTCCCTGAACCTGATCCATGAGATGAGTCTGGTCACCCTGATCCATAAGGGGACGCACCGAGATCCCCAGTGTGTCAGCGCTGTGGACGCCTTCCGCTTCGCCACCATCGGCGGCGCCCGGGGGCTGGGCCTGGAAGACCGGATCGGTTCCATCGAGGTCGGGAAAAAAGCGGATCTGGCCATCTTCCGGTTAAAGACCCCTTCCATGTGGCCGGTGAATAATCCCATCGCCGCTCTCTCTTACTCGGCAAACGGCACCGAGGCCGAGACGGTGATCATCGACGGCCGGGTGACCATGGAAAACGGAAGGGTCCTGACCCTGGACGAGGAGCGGATCCTGAAGGAAACGGAAAAGATCATGAAAAGAATCGGGAACCGCTGATGCGGTTCCCGATTTTTGTATCCGGTATTCTTTCCGGGCTCTATCCGGCTCCGGTCTCTTACGCTCCCGTGGAGGAGTTTAAATATGCCTCCTGCTCCGGGGTGAGGACATCGATCTCTTTTCCCAGGAAATTCAGCTTCTTCACCGCCACTTCCCGGTCCACTTCCTCCGGCACATCGATGAGCATGCTGCTCAGGCTCCCCTGATGCTCCACCAGGTATTTTGCGGAGAGGGCCTGGATCGCGAAGCTCATATCCATGATCTCGGCGGGATGTCCGTCGCCGCAGGCCAGGTTTACCAGCCGTCCCTCTCCCAGAACCGCCAGGGTCCTTCCGTTGGGGAGGGTATATCCCGTGATGTTGTTCCGAAGCGGCGCGGAGCTGACTGCCAGCCTGCGAAGTCCCGCCATGTCGATCTCACAGTCGAAATGTCCGGCGTTGCACAGAATGGCACCGTCCTTCATCTCATAGAAATCCTCTTCGTCGATGACCTTGTCGCATCCCGTGACGGTGACGAAGAAATCCCCCAGGGCTGCCGCCTTCTTCATGGGCATCACCTCAAAGCCGTCCATCACGGCCTCGATGGCCTTCACCGGATCGATCTCCGTGACGATGACCTTGGCCCCCAGTCCCTTGGCCCGCATGGACACGCCCTTGCCGCACCAGCCGTAGCCGGCCACCACCACCGTTTTCCCGGCGACGATGAGATTGGTGGTCCGGTTGATGCCGTCCCAGACGGACTGCCCGGTACCGTAACGGTTATCGAAAAAGTGCTTGCACTGTGCGTTGTTGACCTTCACCATGGGGAACTTCAGGCTCCCCTCCCGGTTCATGGCCTCCAGCCGCAGGATCCCGGTGGTGGTCTCCTCGCATCCGCCGATGACCTCGGGAAGGAGCTCCGGCATCTGCGTATGGATCATATGGACCAGATCTCCGCCGTCATCGATGATGATCTGCGGCCCGGCGGAAAGCACGGCCCTGATATGGGCATCGTACTCCTCCGGGGTGCATCCGTGCCAGGCATGGACCTCCAGCCCATCCTCCACCAGAGCCGCTGCCACGTCATCCTGGGTGGAGAGGGGATTGGACCCGGTGACATACATCCGGGCGCCGCCTGCCTTCAGAACCTTGCAAAGGTATGCGGTCTTCGCCTCCAGATGCACGGAGAGGGCGATCTTGATATCCTCAAAGGGTTTGGTCCGGGAGAATTCCTCCTCCAGTGTCCGCAGCAGGTCACAGTGGTTTTTGACCCATGCGATCTTCATGGCCCCGCTGGGCGCCAGGCTGATATCCCTGATCTCACTTGCCATAAACTCGTCTCCTTTCGCCCGCCGTCCGGCAGGCGCTTTTTATGTCAGATTCCACCTTCCTTTGTCAGGCCTCTTCAACCGGTCCCTTCATGGCCGTCCGCAGGGCTGCCCAGATGAGAAAGACATACACAAAGCCGATGAGGGCAGTCAGGAACTGATGCAGGGAAAAGGTGGTCTGGAA
>JAFYFY010000031.1 GCA_017543485.1 Lachnospiraceae bacterium
CGGTTTTCCGGTATCCACGGTACCGGGGCATTCCGGCAGATATATCTTCGGAAAAGTGGGGGATGTGAAGGTCGTCTGCATGAAAGGACGGGTCCACTATTACGAGGGCTACCCCGTAAAGGATGTGGTGCTTCCCATCCGGCTGATGAAGCTTATGGGAGCAAGGATCCTGTTTCTCAGCAATGCCTCCGGGGGGATCAATCCGGCGTTTCACGCAGGAAGCCTGATGCTCATTGAGGACCAGATCAGCATCTATGCGCCGAACCCCCTCATCGGTCCCAATATCGAGGAGCTGGGGACCCGGTTCCCGGATATGTCCAGGATCTACGATGAGGAGCTCTGCGGCATCATCCGCGGGGAGGCAAAGAGACTGGGGACTGAGCTGGAGAGCGGCGTCTATGTGCAGCTGACGGGGCCCTCCTATGAATCTCCCGCAGAGATCCGGGCCCTGGGACGGCTGGGAGCCGATGCGGTGGGGATGAGCACGGCAGTGGAGGCCATCGCGGCCAGACATGCCGGAATGCGCGTATGCGGAATCTCCTGTGTCTGCAATCTGGCGGCAGGGATCAGTCCCACTCCCCTTAGTCACGAGGAAGTACAGGCAGCCGCGGACAGCGCGGCGCCGAAGTTCGAACAGCTGGTCACCGCTTCGGTACAGGCGTTCGCAAAACTTTTATCCTAATCTGAAAAGCCTGATCGGAGAATACTCATGAATTTACGCCTGTATAACGCGCAGATCCTCACCATGGAGAAGGAACGGGAGATCTTTTCCGGAGAAGTCTGGATCCGGAATGACCGCATCGCGCTGGTGGAAGAGGATGGCGATCTGGAGGTGCTGCGCGAAGAACGGGCACTCCCCCATATCAACTGGGAGGTGGAGATCGACTGCCACGGGAATCTGCTGATGCCCGGACTGAAGGACGCTCACACCCATTCTCCCATGACTTTTCTTCGCTCTTTTGCGGAGGACAAGCCCACCCAGGACTGGCTGAAGGAGGATGTTTTTCCCCGGGAGGAGAAGCTCACCGAGGAAGACATTTATGATTTCGGCAAGCTGGCGGTGATGGAGTATGTCTCCGGAGGGATCACCTCCATCTTTGACATGTATCTGATGCCCCGGGTCATGGCCCAGGTGGCGGTGGATACGGGCATGCGCTGTGTGCTGGTGCCCGGTCTCAACGATTTTACGTCTTCGGTCCGGGAGATGGAACGGGAATTTCGTGATCTGAACCGGTTTCATCCTCTGGTGTCCTATAAACTGGGGTTCCATGCGGAGTATACCTGCTCCAAGGAGCTTCTGTATCAGATCTCATCCCTGGCTCACGGACTGCGTCAGCCGGTCTATTGTCATCTCTCCGAGACAAAAGCGGAGGTGGAAAGCTCACTGAAACGAAACGGGGTCGCACCCCTGGAGTTCCTGGACCTGATGGGCATGTTTGCCTACGGTGGAGGCGGGTTTCACTGCGTCCATCTAAACCGCGGGGAGATGGACATCCTGAAGTTCCGGAAGATGGGGGTCATCACCAATCCCGCATCCAATCTGAAGCTGGCCAGCGGGATCGCGCCTCTTGCGGAGTTTGAAAAAAGAGGGGTACCCATCGCCATCGGAACGGACGGCGCTGCCAGCAACAATGCCCTGGACTGCTTCCGGGAGATGTATCTGGCCGCCACTCTGGCCAAGCTGCGGGGCGAGGATCCGGTGTCCATCCCCGCCAGACGCATCCTGGAATATGCGATCTGCGGCGGTGCAAAGGTGATGGGACTGGAGGAGACC
>JAFYFY010000231.1 GCA_017543485.1 Lachnospiraceae bacterium
CCCTCCCCCGGATCCGCATCCGCACCTCCCCCATCATGTGACACTGGGGGACGGTTCCTGGGGATCAGGGACGGTTCCTGGGGATGGGGGACGGTTCCTGATCCCCAGGAACCGTCCCCCATCCCCACCAACAGCGTGAAAGAAGAGGACGGTTCCGGATCGCCAAAGTTCGGCGATCCGAAACCGTCCCCATTCTTTCACGAAAACGTCCCAGGCTCTTACAGGACCGTCCCCGTTCTTTCACGAAAACGTCCCAGACAGTGATTTAATAGAATACGTGGTTTCCGATGACCAAACCGGCTCGTCCGTTGTTTCTGCGGAAGTGGGTCAGGTCTCCCACATTGGATACACCGCTGATGGCCTCGTTGGCTGCGTCGATGCATTCCTGACTGTACTTTCCGCTCTCGTAGACCCGGTTCACCTTTCCGTTCATGGCCGGTGTGAACTGACCGGATGCATAGATGACGCCGTGGATCGTATCCGGGTATGCCGCGGAGCGGACCCGGTTCATGACCACCGCACCGACCGCCACTTTTCCTTCGTAGCTCTCCCCGCCGGCCTCGCACTGGATCAGCGCCGCCAGCAGCAGGGCCTGGTCGGCATCCGCGGTGAAGGCACCGTAATTCACCCGCTCTTTTCCGTCGGAATGGGTCTGGCTTCTGGCTGCTCTCGCAGCTGCCTCCGCCTCTTCCCTGGCTTTGATCTCCTCCATGGTCTCGCCGGCATCCACGGAGAAGGAGATCTCTACAAACTCGGCCGCGATATAACCGTCCCGGCCTTCATAATCGATCCGGACCCACTCGGTCCCTTCCTCCTCAGCCGTATCCGCCTGTGCATCCGCATCGGAGACCACTGCATCCTTCTTTTCCTCGGTGATGACCTCCACGATCTCACCGATGGGCAGGAGCCCCAAAATGGAAGCACTGGTGCTCTCCTCGCTCCGGACCCGCAGGGTGGTGGTGTTTACCTTTGCCAGGGTCCGTCCCACTTCCGCGGCTGCTTCCTCTGCCTCTTCATCAAAGAGGAGGTACTCGTCATTACACCAGCCCACCAGGTTCCCGGACTGGATCTTTGTCCATCCGTCCGCCCGCTCTAAGATGGTGCCGCCGCAGTCCTTGTAGAGCATGCCCACCTTCTCGGCATTCTCATCCGCCTCGCTGCGCACATTCAGCGCATTCTGGACATCCGCCATGACCAGGGTACTGGTCTCCTCTTCCGGGATCTCTTCATATACAATGTTGAGTTCCTGCATGGTGGCTTCGATCACCTGCGCCGCACTGGTCTCATCCGGATCCAGAACCGAGGCCACGCCGCCTGCGATCCTGCCGGCAGCCTGCGCACTCATCCCGGGACCCTCCGCGAACAGAAGCAGCGACAGAGCGGCTCCCAGGAGCATCCTTATGCGGTTTTTCCGTACCGAATTCCTCATTCGTCTTCGCTTTTGTCAAATATGTTTCATATTTGTTACAAAACTGTTTCTACAGCGCCTGTGTATAGTAACAAATTTGCAAATATTTGTCAAATTTCGAAGAAAGCGCTTACAGGATCCGTTACAGGAGTTTCGTCTTTTCGATGGTGGCTTTCACGGCATCCATGACCGCCGCCCGCAGTCCCTGCTCCTCCAGGACCCGCACACCGGCGATGGTGGTGCCTCCCGGAGAACAGACCATGTCCTTGAGCTCTCCCGGATGCTTTCCCGTCTCCAGCATCAGCTTCGCGCTCCCCAGCACGGCCTGAGCCGCGAACTCATACGCCTGCTTTCTGGGCATGCCGCCCTCCACAGCGCCGTCCGCCAGGGCCTCCAGGAACAGGAATACAAAGGCGGGGGAACTGCCGCTGACGGCCCCCACGGTATCCATCAGGCGCTCCGGCACCGCATAGGCTTTGCCGAAGGCGTTCATGAGCTTTAAGGCAAATTCCTGCTGCTCCTGGCTCACCCCCTCGCCGAAGCACACACCGGTGCAGCCCTCTCCCACCAGAGCCGGGGTGTTGGGCATCACCCGCACCAGACGCACTTTCGCGTCTCCAAAGGCTTCCCGCAGAAAATCCAGGGTCTTTCCGGCCGCCACACTGATCACCAGGGTATCCGGGCGGACCTGGCGCCGCACCTCTTCGATGACCTCCGCCAGAAACACGGGCTTTACCGCCAGGATCAGGACATCCGCTGCCGCCGCCACCTGGGAGTTGGTCTCACAGACCGTGATGCCGAATTTCTCCGCCATCTTCGTGCGGGTAGCCAGGGTTTTTGCGCTGCCCAGGAGATCCCCCGGGGCCGCGATGCCCTGCTTCAAAAATCCGCCGATCATGGCCGATGCCATATTGCCGAGTCCGATAAATCCGATCTTCATAGCACTCCTCCATCCCGGACCTTCCGTCCGTTTTATTCCCTCCCGATCTTTTTTACGCTTTCGTGTTTTTTCCGGGTTTTCTGCCCTTCCGGGTTCCCATCCATCCTGTATTTTCCGGGTCCGGATCCCTTCGTTTTTTTCATCCTGCCCACATCGTTCCGGATATGGTATACTGAATTCCGTGGGACCGGCATCCACCTCCCCTCCCCTGCGGAAGCGGGAAAAAAGGCCGGACGATTTTGAGTATAATATGAAATGACAGAAAGGTCAAAGGGCGAAGGGTCCATGGAAAAGATCACATCCCCCTCCAATCAGAAGGTAAAACAGCTGGCTCTGTGGCAGAAAAAAGGCAGCGAACGCGCAGCCGACGGTATCTTTTTGGCAGAAGGCACCAAGCTGGTGCGGGAAGCTCCTGCAGGGAGCATTCTGGAGCTGTATGTCTCGGAGAACTTTGCGGCGGATCCGGAATTTGACCTCTGGCTCAGCTCACTACAAAGGACGGTGAGCGGCTCACTACAAAAGACAGTGAGCGGGGAACGGTCCGCAGCGGTCCCGGAGCCCGTCCTCCTCTCCGATGCGGTGTTTGAGAAGGTCTCTTCCATGAAAACGCCCCAGGGCGTGCTGGCCGTGCTGAAAAGGCCCGCCTATTCCTGGGGACGTGAAGGCTCTGCTCCCGCTCTGTATCTTGTTTTAGAGGATGTCCAGGACCC
>JAFYFY010000232.1 GCA_017543485.1 Lachnospiraceae bacterium
AACGGAAGGGGTGGCGCTTTTTTTGCAGATCTGCGGCGCTCTCATGGGGGCCGCGGTATCCGGCTTCTTTTATATGACGCTGCGAGGGGAGCAGAAGATTTCCGGATGGACGGATCCGGCCTCTCTCCGGGCACTGGCTGCGGCCCTTCTTTTCTGGACCGTGACGCCCAAGGATATCCAGCTTCCGGATTATTCAAACATGCAGCTCTGGTTTACCATGCTGCTTTTGCTTTTTCTGTACCGGTATTTCACAAAGGGCAGCCCATGGGACCTTGTTTTCGGTGCTGTCATGCTTTGCGGTACGGTTCTGTCCTATCCTTCCTGTATCCTGTTCCTGCCTTTGTGCGGCATTTTCTTTTTCCGGGAAGGAAAGGGGAGAGGGTTTCTGCTCTTCTTTGCGGTCTGTGCGCTGCTGGGACTTCTCTACCTGGTGATGATCTTTCAGAATATTGCACCATCCGAACTTCTTCCCACGATCCGAAACATGCTGTCCCTGGAATCCTCCCATGCGGAGCCGGTGCTTCACCGGTTCGGAACTTACGGGATCACACTTCTTGGATGGATGGCTGTTCTGGCCGGGATCTTCGGATGCTGCCTTTCGGTTCTTCGCCTGCGGGGGGAGGGATCCGCTGAAAACGCGCTTTGGTGGACGTTTCTGGCCGTGGCATTGCTTTGCGCCGGCAGCGTCTTCTTTTGCCCGCGGATATCCAGGTATGCATATTCCGTGTCTTTTCCGGTGTTGATGATATTGGGATTCCGAAACCGAAAGTATCTGACGGACATGGAAAAAAAGCTTTATGACATGGGGACCCTTCTATCACTGGGAAATTTCCTCTCCACCATGCTTTTGACCAATCTGGTCCTCATCGCATCGGTTCCGTATCTGCTCCTGGGAGCCAGTCTGGGCCTTTATGCGTGCGTCAAAGGACTACAGGAGGAAAACGCGCGATTTACCGGCCGGATCGCGGCGCTGTCCGTGTTCGGACTGGCCGTTCTGATGCATCTTTTTTTCCTGATCCGCCCCATGAACGGGGATGTCAGCAATATCCTTCAGCTTCGGGGGATCGTGCGAAGAGGACCGGCCAGAGGGATCCTGTCGGAATATATGGGACCTTATATGCAAAACAGTTCCTTCGCGGAATGGGAGCAGTATATCCGGGAAGGCGACGCGATCTTTCTGGTGGGACCCTCACTGGATACCCTGGGATATCTGTATGAGGATACGGTGATCAGCGCCCCCAGCCTGGTGCCGACGCCGGGATATTCCGATGCGCTGAAGGAATACTGGAAGCAGCACCCCGATAAGTACCCGGACGTGGTCATCGCATCCTGCTGGTACGGAGAGATGAAGGCGGATCTGAGTGAAGAGAGCTGGTTGGGAAAGTGGATGGAGGAAGAGTTTCGGCCGGAGAGTGTGGTGGACGGAAAGTACTGGAGGTATTATTTTCGGGAGGCAAGGTGATGGGAGGACAGACTCCTTATGCCGGGCAGAAAGGAAAAGGAACGTGTCACCGGGTTCGCCGGGGCCGGCAAAAAGAGATTGACAAGCGTGACATATACATGTTATGTTTTGAAAAAGTTTTGCAGTAGAAAGGCAGGTTTTCAGCGTCATGATCATTCGGATCCGTCAGTATTATTATGGTTATCGAAAGAAAGGACAGATCAGTTAGGCGCTGCTGCGCGGCAGATCGGTCCTGATCGTCTGTGCGCGCGAAAACGAAGCTGCATCGCACTCTACGCATCGGACGATCCGTCCGGTGCGTTTTTTGATTGATCCTGCCGGGTACCGTTAGATCCGTTTCCCGGACGGACTGCAGGACGCATCGGGATCCGAAAGGAGGACTTTATGATAGAATTGCAGAAAAACGATACGGAAAAATACCTGCTGCTGGCGGTGCGGCTGCCGGGAATGGGGGCTTACGAGACCGAAAAATCCCTGGACGAGCTGGCGGCGCTTGCGGAGACGGCAGGGGCCGAGGAGGTGGGACGCCTGATCCAGAGACTGGACCGCTTTGACCCCAATACGTATCTGGGAGAGGGAAAGGTGCTGGAGGCAGCGCAGATCCTGGAAGAGACGGAGGCCACCGGCGTTCTTTGCGACGATGAGCTTTCTCCCGCACAGATGAGAGGGCTGTCGGAGAAGCTGGGATGCAAGGTCATCGACCGTACCATCCTGATCCTGGATATCTTTGCGGCCCATGCAAAGACCAATGAAGGAAAGCTTCAGGTGGAGCTGGCACAGCTAAAGTACCGGGCCTCCCACCTGTCAGGGCTGGGGACTTCCCTGTCCAGACAGGGCGGCGGCATCGGCACCAGAGGTCCCGGCGAGACGAAGCTGGAATCCGACAAGCGTGCCATCCGGACCAAGATCGGCAGACTCGCCAGACGGGTAAAGGAGATGGAACAGGTCCGGGATGTGGGGCGCAAACAGAGAGTCAGAAACCGGGTGCCGGTGGCAGCCATCGTGGGATATACCAACGCCGGGAAATCCACACTTTTAGGACGCCTTTCCGGTGCGGAGGTGTTTGCAAAGGACATGCTCTTTGCCACATTGGATCCCCTCACCAGAAAATGCAGGATCCCGGTACCGGGAGAGGAGGGTGTAACGGATTATCTGACGGGACCGGAGGTGCTTCTCACGGATACCGTGGGATTTATCAACAAGCTCCCGCACCAGCTCATCGATGCCTTCCGCTCGACGCTGGAGGAGGCAAAGTACGCGGATCTTCTCATCCATGTGGCGGATGCCTCGGACCCGGATCTGGACAAGCATCTGGCGGTGGTCTATGACACCCTGGCGGATCTGGGGGCTTCCGACAAGCCGGTGCTCACGGTGTGGAACAAGACGGACCTGATCCCGGAGGAGACGGAGCTGCACGACCCCAAGGCATTTCGCACCCTGCGGATCAGCGCAAAGACCGGAACCGGGATGGAAGGACTTTACGCGGCCCTGGCCGCGATGATCAGAGAAAACGCAGACTAAAAAAGATTCAAAAAACATTCAAAAAACAAGAATTGAGAATAGGAAACGCACGGAGAATCTGATATAATAGATTGATTTTATGTGTGAGAGAGGAGAACTGACCCATGCAGATCTTTGAAGAATTACAGGCGAGAGGCCTTCTGGCACAGCTGACGGACGAAGCACAGATCCGGGAGCTGGTAAATAACGGCAAGGCCACCTTTTACATCGGATTTGACCCCACGGCGGACAGCCTTCATGTGGGACACTTCATGGCGCTTTGCCTGATGAAACGGCTGCAGATGGCGGGGAATAAGCCCATCGCCCTGGTGGGCGGCGGAACCGGTATGATCGGCGACCCTTCCGGAAGAAGTGACCTTCGCTCCATGATGACCACCGAGACCATCGATCACAACTGCGAATGCTTCAAGAAGCAGATGAGCCGTTTTATCGAGTTCGGTGAAGGCAAGGCCATGATGGTGAACAATGCCGAGTGGCTTCGGGACTTAAACTACATCGAGTTCATCCGGGATATCGGCGTTCAATTTTCCGTGAACAACATGCTGCGGGCCGAGTGCTACAAGCAGCGCATGGAGAAGGGACTGAGCTTCCTGGAGTTTAACTACATGATCATGCAGTCCTACGATTTCCTCTGCCTGTACCAGAAATACGGCTGCAACATGCAGTTCGGCGGAGATGACCAGTGGAGCAACATGCTGGGCGGCACCGAGCTGATCCGCAGAAAGCTGGGGAAGGACGCATATGCCATGACCATCACCCTGCTCTTAAATTCCGAGGGCAAGAAGATGGGCAAGACCGCCAAGGGAGCGGTGTGGCTCGATCCGGATAAGACCACGCCCTACGATTTCTACCAGTACTGGAGGAATGTAGGGGATGCGGATGTGCTGAAGTGTCTGCGGATGCTGACCTTCCTGCCGGTGGAACAGATCGATGAGATGGATCAATGGGAGGGCAGCAAGCTCAACGAGGCCAAGGAGATCCTGGCCAGAGAGCTGACCACGCTGGTACACGGAAGCGACGAGGCGAAGAAGGCGGAGGCCGGCGCCAAGGCACTCTTTGCCGGAGGCGGAGACGGGGCGCAGATCCCTTCCGTCAGCCTGAAGGAAGAGGACTTCCGGGACGGACAGGTGGATATTTTGCAGATCCTGGTGTCTGCAGGCCTGTGCCCTTCCAGAAGTGAAGCAAGACGCGCCGTGGAACAGGGCGGTGTCACCGTGAACGATGAGAAGGTCACGGATGTTAAGACGCTGTACGCAAAGGAAGCGTTTGGCGGGGACGGGATCCTGGTAAAGCGCGGGAAAAAGAGCTTCAAGAAGGTGGTTTTTTAAAGGGGAAAACAAATGGGGGTTCAAAAGGAAAAATCATGGATGACGCCGCAGGTCGCTGCGGCGCTCATCCGTGCGGCGCAGGATGCCAGACTGCATGCGTACGCACCTTATTCGGGGTATTATGTGGGAGCGGCACTGCTGACGGAGGATGACCGGGTGTACCTTGGGTGTAATATCGAGAACGCCTCCTACGGCATCACCAACTGTGCGGAACGCACCGCACTGTTTAATGCGGTGAGCGAAGGGGAGAGAAGCTTTCGGGCCATCGCCATCGTGGGTTCGCCTCAGGACACGGATCCGAAGGACGCACCGGATTATGCCTATCCCTGCGGTGCCTGCAGACAGGCTCTGTCGGAATTTTGCGGGCCTGATTTTCTGGTGGTGGCGGCAAAGAGCGTCACGGATTATGAGGTTTATTCCCTTGGGGAGCTGATGCCAAAGGGCTTCGGCGCAGGCATGCTGTAGGCTGCTGCCGGTCGTACCCGGACCATAAAGTGATTTTGGGGGTGAAAAAAATGACGGAATACGAAAAGCTGCAAACCTGTCTGGCTGCAGTCAGGGAAAAGACGGATTTTGTGCCGGATGTGGCCATCGTCCTGGGATCGGGACTGGGCGGATATGCATCGAGGATCGAAGTGGTCTGCGAGATCCCCTATGAGGACCTGCCCGGTTTTCCGGTATCCACGGTACCGGGGCATTC
>JAFYFY010000233.1 GCA_017543485.1 Lachnospiraceae bacterium
CCAGCTTTGCGTAGTCTTCACCCATCTCATCATCCACCGCCTCGATGATGTCCACGGCGGTGATGATCCCCAGGATCTTTCCGCTTTCGTCCAGCACGGGGAGGGAGTCCTCGGCGTAGTCCTTGATCCGCTCGATGCAGTCCGTCACCTTCTCGTGGGCGGTGAGATAGGGATAGGAGGTGGTGACCAGGCTGTCCAGGTCCGTGTAGTCCCTGGCGATGATCAGATCCTTCAGGTCGATGGCCCCGTAGAACACATCATTCTCATCGCTGACATAGATGGTGCGGATGTTGTCGTTCTTGCCCGCCTGCTCCACCAGCTCCCGCATGGCCTGCCGGACGGAGAGGGTGTTTTTGATCTCGATGAAGTTGGTGGTCATCCGGCTTCCGATCTCATCCTCGTCGTAGGACCGGATCAGGCGGATATCCGCGGAAGCCTCCTCGTCCATCATGTCCACGATCCGGTCCTGGACTTCATCGTCCATGTCCTCCAGGATGTCCACGGCGTCGTCGGAGTCCATCTGCTCGATGACCTTCGCCGCCTTCTCCGGACCCAGCTCGCTTAAGTACTCCTGGGGATCCTCGATATAGGTGAAGATCTCGGAGACGTATTCCGCCCCCAGGATGGGGTAGAGTCTGGCACGCTCCTCGGGCGAGAGCTGCTCGAAGGCACCGGCCAGGTCGTTTTCATGGTAATCGGAAAGCGCCTCCGCCAGTTCCCCGTCCGCGAGGCCGCTTCGGATCAGGTCCAGGATCTCCTGTACGTAATTTTGTTCGGATGTGAGGATCTCTTCCATGGGACCGCTTCCTTTTCCTCAGATTGGTGTTTCTCGCCTACGCCTGGGATCCGTGCTCCGCGGCGTAGTCCGAATAGCTCACGCCGGTATATTTCTTAAAGCATCTTCCAAAATAGTTGGGATCCGGGATCCCCACCTCGTCGGCGGCCCGGAACATCTTCAGATTCGTGGCAGCCAGCTGCATGGCCCGCTTCATCCGAAGGTCCGTCAAATAGGCCGCAAAGCCTGTGCCGGTCTCCTGCTTGAACTTCCGGGACAGGTAGCTGGCACTGAAGCCGAAGTGCTGGGCCACAAAGGTGAGATTTAACTGAGAGTCGGTGTAGTGCTCGTCGATAAAGGCCCGGATCGTCTCGATGGAATCCGCCTCCGGCGCGGTGCCTTCCTCCCGCTCCTCTTCCCAGGCATCGGGCAGGGCACTCAGTTTTTCCCGCACCCGCTCCAGGACCTGTGTGATCTCGGCCCGGACCATGGGCTTTAACATATATTCAAACACGGGAAGACTGACGCACTTCCTGGCATATTCAAACTGATCGATGGCGGTCATGATGATGATCACCAGATTCGGATACCGGTCCGTGGCCACCTTGGTGAATTCGATGCCGTCCATAAAGGGCATGGAAATGTCCACGAAGGCGAGATCCGGTTTCAGATCATCGATGACATTGATGGCCTCGATGCCGCTGGCCGCTTCTCCCACCACTTCCATATTCAGATCCTGCCAGGGGATGGAGGCCCGCAAAAGCTTTCTGGCAGATTCCTCATCATCGATGATGAGCACACGAAAAACACGATTCATTGAACGCTCTCTCCTTCGTCAGATCTCATCCGGCGCTGCTTTTCTCTCCGGAAGGGGAATGAGGAATTCCACTTCCGTATACTCGCCGATCTCGCTCCGGATCCGCACCACATCCTCCCGGCCGCAGTAGATCCGGACTCTCTCGATGGTGCCCCACAGGCCGAAGCTTTCGCTGTCGGGCTCCTCCTTGGTGTGCCCTGCCGAGAGCAGGCGGTCGATCTGCTCCCGGGCCATTCCGACACCCGTGTCATATACGGACAGATGCAGGATCCTGTCGGATACAAAGGCCTTCACCCGGATGATGCCGTTTTCTCCCTTCAGGCGGATCCCGTGATAAATGCTGTTTTCCACCAGGGGCTGCAGGATCAGCTTCGGCACCACGATCCCCTTCGTCTCTTCCCCGATCTCGTATTCATCCTCGATGATCTCGCCGTAGCGGAGCTTCTGAAGCGCCAGATAGTCCCGGACGATCTGCACCTCCCGCTCCAGGGAGATCTCCCGGTCCCCCTTGCTTAAGAAGTTCCGGTAAAAGCTCCCCAACGTCTCCAGGGCATCCTGCACCCGGTCCGCTCCCGCATCCACTGCCAGAGACCCGATGGTCTCCAGGGAGTTGTACAGGAAATGGGGCTTGATCTGCTCCTGCAGTACCCGCATCTCGGCGCGCTGCAGCGTCTTTTCCTTCTCGATGAGGGTCTCGATGAGGCTGTTTACATGGTCGATGAGGCTGTTGTAGTCCTCCTTGAGCATCCCCAGCTCCTTGCCCGGGAGCTCCGTATCGATGCGGTGCAGCTCGCCGCTTCGGACGTTTTCGTCCATGGACTCGGACAGAACTTCGATGGGCCGGGTGATGTTCCGGCTCACGAAACCGCCGAAGAAAACGGCTACAAAGACAAAAAAGAGGAACATGATAAGGATCACCACCAGGATCCCGTAGGGGATCCCCTCGGTGCCGTAGTAGATCCCCCGGAGGATCACGATGGGGGTATCCTCCACCTGACAGCCGGACAACAGGAGCTGCCGCGTGCCGTCCCGAAGCTCCCGGTGCACCACCCGCCCCCCGGCATACTCCGGGGTGTAAAACTGCATCAGGCGCTCATCCCCCGCCAGAAAGGTGCCGTCCACCCCCATGATGCAGACAGCGTCGCTTCGGTAGTTTCCCAGCATCCGCTGAAACACTTCGGGAGAAATGTTCATCAGCAGGATCCCGGTACGCTGCTGGGTCAGCATGTCATACACCGCTCTTCCGATGGTGACCATGGGTCTGCCGTCGGGCTTGGAGGCCACGCCGAAAGTGTTGAGGCCCACGGTGGCCCGGCCGGTGAGGCGGTAGATCTCTTCCCGCCAGTCCATGCTCTGGAGCTTCTCCGAATCATACTTATAGGAGAAGCGGTTGGTGGCCACCCGGATCATATCCTCCCGAAAGACCATGACACTGTCCACACCCTCCGTCACCATCAGGATATCCATGATGCCGTAGCGGGTGTCGTTGATGGTGCCGATGTCCACGGAATCCGCATCCGCACGCATAAAATCCGCCAGACTCTCATCCATCATGATGAGTCTGGAGAGCTCCTTGTAGTTCTGCAGCGCATTGTCCACGGAGGCGGACAGGGTCTGCAGCATGTTCTCCGCCTCCCGGCTCTGATACTTCTTCCGCTCCCGGATGGTGATGAGGGAGACGGAGATCAGCACGGAGACGATGACCAGGGAGATGGTCCCCAGGATCAGCCTCCGAAGCCTTCCGGAAAGGGAATTTCGGTTTTTGGAAAACTCCCCGGCGAAATGCCGGATCCTCTTTCGTTCCATAGGTCTAAAATACCATTTTTCACCCAAAAAGGCGAGCCGCTTTTTCCGCGGTCCGCCTTTTCAAACAGTCATCTTTTTTGCGGTTTCTCATCCCTTCACGGCACCGGCGATGAAGCTCTCCTGGATCCGCTTGCTCAGGAAGATGTAGACCAGCAGGGTGGGGAAGGTGGCGATCACCAGGGCCGCACCGATGGGTCCCCAGTCCGTGGTGTGCTGTCCCGAGAGGGCCTTGATGCCCACAGGGAGCGTCCGGTGCACCGAGTCGGAGATGAAGACGTTGGCAAACATGAACTCATTCCAGCACTGCAGGAAGGTGTAGATCCCCACGGTGGCGTAGGCGGGCTTCATCAGCGGAATGATGATGCGGAAGAAGGTGCCCCAGAGCCCGCAGCCGTCGATCCTGGCAGCCTCATCCAGATCGTAAGGGATCTCCACCATGAAGCCGGAGCAGATGAGGATGGCCATGGCCAGGGAAAAGGCCGCGTAGGGGACGATCAGCGTGGTGTAGCGGTTCAGCCAGTGGAGCTTGGAGAGCACCACGTAGACCGGCACGATGGAGGCCTGCAGCGGGATGGTGAGTCCCAGCATGAAGAAGGCATTGGTGAGCTTGCTGAACCTCCACTTGATACGGGTGATGGCATAGGTGGCCATCAGGGCGGATGCCAGGCACAGCACGATGGTGGCGAAGGTCACCAGCACGGAGTTCAGGAAGTAAAGTCCCATATTCCCCGTGTACATGGCGGCGGAATAGTTGCTCCAGAGCCAGTCGTGCGGGAGTCCCACGATGTTTTTGCCGAAGATCTCGTCATTGGATTTCAGGGAGAAGGTAAACATGAAGTAGAGCGGAAACAGGTTTACCAGCGCCCAGATCCCCAGGAAAATATAGATGAGCACCTGTAGTGCGGGATTTGATTTTTTTAAGGTGTATCGTTCTTCCATGGTCATACTTCCTTCTCCCTGAATGCTGCGGTGATCAGGAGCGCAAACGCAAAGCAAAGGGCAATGAGCATCACGGAAATGGTACTTCCCATTCCGTAGCGGTTCCTAAGGAACAGCATGTTTTCCAGCAGGGTACTGGGCACTTCCGTGGTCTGGAAGGGTCCGCCCTCCGTCAGGATCCGGACCAGGTCGTAGGTCTTTAAGGATCCCGTCACGGCGAAGATCACGCTGACACGGATGATGGGCTTGATGATGGGGATCACCACGTAGCGGTCCACCTGCCAGTTGGTGGCGCCGTCCAGCATGGCGGCTTCCCGAAGGTCCGCGGAGACGCCCTTGACCCCGGCGTACATCAGGAGCATGTGATATCCCACATACTGCCAGATGGTGGGCACCAGGATCGCACCCAGCGCGGTCTTTACCTCACCGACCCAGACATGCTTCCAGCTCTCCAAGTGCAGCGCATCCAGCATGGTGTTTAACAGGCCGTAGTCCGGATTGTAGATCTTCAGCCACAGCTGACCGATGACCACCGTGGAGATCAGGACCGGCATGAAGAACACCGAGAGGAAGAACCGCTCCCCCTTCACCTTCCGTCCCAGCAAAAGAGCCAGGAACAGGGAGAACGGCAGCTGCACGAACACGGAAAAGAACGCCAGGATCATGGCATTTTTCAAAGAGACCATGAACTTGATGGACCCGTTGGTAAAGAGCTCATAATAGTTTTGGAAGCCGATAAAGGTCCCCGCGGAAAATCCGTTCCAGTCATAGAGACTTCGGTACAGGGACACGGCGATGGGAGCGATGAGGATCCCGATAAAGAGGATCAGTCCCGGGAGCAGAAAGAGGAAGATCGTGATCCCCGTTTTGATCTGCTTTGCTTTTTTACTTTTTTTTCTGGTCTGTTCATCCATATGAAAAACCTTCCGCAAAAATGCCCCTTGGGGCCTCCCCGAAGGGAAGCCCGGGAAGGGGCATATCCATTCTCGATCAAAGAACCGATTTACCGGATATCTTTTGCAAGTCCGGCGGTGAAGGCAGTGCCGTCCACCTGGCAGCCGTAAACCTGATCGACATAAGACAGATAGGTGTTGGCATCGTCAGCGTTCATAGCGGTATCACCGAAGAGGACCATGGTGTCTGCCTTTGCGACGATCTCAGCCACGGTCTGGGTCAGGCCGTTGACGGAGCTGGTGTCACCGTAAGGAGTCCATGCGGGAAGTCCGCAGCCATCCAGGTATCCGTAGTGGCAGATCAGCTTGCCGAGCTCAAATGCATAGTCGGCAGCAACTGCAGCGTTGGGAGAAGAAGCGGCAACAGCCAGGGTGTCGGAAGGTCCGCCGATGAGCTGGCCGAGCTTTGCCTTGTCAGCGTTGATGACAGGGAACTCACCGACCTTAACCTTTGCGTAGAACTCCTCGTTTGCAGCGAAGTCTGCGCAGTTCCAGGTTCCGTTCATGTAGAATGCGTACTTGCCCTGCATGAAGTTGTTCTTCACTTCGTCGTTGGTCAGGCCGATTCCGGAGGGATCGAAGTAACCATTGTTCACCAGGCCCTGGAAGGTGTCAACAGCTGCGCTGACATCTGCGTTGTTCCAGGTAGCTCTGCCCAGGAAGATGTCGTTCAGCGCATCGGCGCCGACGCTCTTCTCGATGACGGACTCAAGGTACTCGGTCACACACCAGGTCTCTTTTCCTGCACATCCGAAAGGAATGATGCCGGCTGCCTTCAGAGCGTCGCAGCACTCGATGAACTCGGTGTAGGAGCCGGGGATCTCGGTGTAGCCAACCTGGCCCAGCAGATCCATGTTTGCGAACAGACCGACAATGTTCATGGTAAGAGGCACACCATAGTGCTTGCCGTTGTAAGAAGAGTTGCCCATCATGACCTCGGGAAGCTCGCTCTTATACTTCTCATAAGCCTCATCCAGGCAGTAGACCTTGCCTGCATCCACGAAATCGCCCAGGAATGCGCAGCTCCAGGTGAAGAAGATGTCGGGCAGCTCGTCAGCGGAGACAGCAGCCTTGATCTTGGTCTTGTAGGACTGGTTCTCGAATGCTTCCCAGTTGAAGGTGATGTCGGGATGATTTGCCTTCATGTCTGCGATGGCAGCTTCATAAGAGTGACGGTTGGAGTCGCTCTCGGTAGCGATGCACCACATGTTCAAAGTGATGCCTGCGCCGTCGGTGGTCGTCGCGGCAGCGGAGCTGTCGGTGGACGTCGTCGCCGTGGTGGCAGTGCTGCTTCCGGAAGAAGTGCTTCCGCCGGATGCGGTCGTGCCGCTGTTGCTGCTTCCGCAGGCTGCCAGAGACAGCACCATGACACCGGCAAGCAGCGTAGAAACGAGTTTTCTTGCTTTCATCATAATATCCTCCTTGTGTTTTGCCGGGCAGCACCCGCTGCCCATTTATCTCCTGCGGTTTCCCGCGGTCGATCAGGATCCTTTCCCGGCCTCCGCCTTTTTCGTGTGCACCAGGGGCCAGGGGTAGTCGACGGTGAGCTTGTCTCCGTCTAAGGAGTAATAGAGGATGGCATCCGGAATGGGGTCGCTGTACATCAGCCGGATGGATCCTTCCGCCTCATCCACGCTGTAATGTCCGTAAAAGTACCCTTCCTCGCAGAAGGCTCCGTCAGCGGTGAACTCAAAGCTCCATCCGTTATCCTGCTTCCAGAGACCGGTGAGTCCCTGCGGGGCCTCCTCTCCTGCGTAGCTGTAGACGGATTTCTGATACAGGGTCAGTGCATCTTCCTCCTGCAGGAATCTGACATCCGGCAGGGTCCGGTCTCCGTCCTGCAGGCGGAGGAACGCCCCCTCCCTGGTGACCTGATAGGTCGTACCCCCATACACGGCTTTTCCGTTTTCCGACAGGGAGAGGATGGTTTTTTCGGGCTCGTAATCGTATGCCCATTCCTCCGTCTTTGCCCCGCATCCTCCGAACAGGAGGAGGACCGCCAGCATGGCAGCGATCCGACAGAGGATCCGGGAGTTTCCGTACATCTTCATATCTCACACACTTTCTGCTACATCCTTCGAGGTAGAGTTTACCGAAATCCA
>JAFYFY010000234.1 GCA_017543485.1 Lachnospiraceae bacterium
GACGATCTGACCATGATGAGCCTGGAATATCTGTGCAAATAAAAAAGAAGGGGATGCCCCAATGTCATCTGACCGAAGTGACATTGGGGCATCCCCTTTCTTTTTTTGTCGTTTCTTACATTGCAGGCTTCAATTTCCGCTTTGCGTTTTCCATCTCCAGTTCTTTTTCCTTGGCGAGGATCTGTTTTTTGGTCATGTTCGCCATCTCGCGGGTCTTGTTGGTGAAGGACTGAAGTGCGTTGCGCACCTGCTTGGGGTCGGAGACCATCTTGCTGCACTTTTCCGGAGTCAGCTCGCTGTCCGGGAAAGCGGCCTTGAACTCCGGGGAGTTGGCCACCTTCATGATGGCGTCCGCCATCTGCTTGGAGTTGGTCGGCAGAGATTTGGCAAATTTGTCGCCCCCGGGGCCCAGAAGCTTTTCCTGCAGGACCAGCGCAGCCATGGCATAGCGGGCCTTCTGCTTGTCTGCGGGGGAGAGCTCCTTTTTGGCGGAGAGCGCCTCCAGCCCCTTGGCGGCCTCAGCTGCCGCTCCGGCCATCAGCCGCTCCTTTCCCTTCATCTGCTTGACCCGGTTCTCATAGCGCTTGACCCCGTTCTTCAGCTCCTGCTTTGCGGTCTCCTTTTTCTGCTCCTTGTTCTGTGCCAGCTGGTCCTCGATCCGGTCGATCTGCCGAGTGACCTCGTCATAGGCCCTGCGCATTGCCTCCCGTCGTCTTTCCCCTTTGGCATTGAGCTTTTCATCACCCTTGTAATCCAGGTATACGGCGATGGACTTCTGTGTCTTTCGAAGCTCCTCCAGGGCATGCTCGCTCTTGGCCGCGTCGGGGACGCCGCCGTTGTAGTATTCCCGCATCACATGGGTGCAGTGCTCGTGTGACTTCAGGGCGTCATTATACTGCTTGCTTCCGCGCCAGACTCGCTTGTTGGCAGCGGTGAGCTCCTTCTGGGTGCTGGTGTTGCCCTGATCCAGTGCAGTGGGATCCAGGCTTCTGGTATCCTTCTGCATTTCCTTGCGGCGCTCCTCCAGCTTCTTTTTTTGATCCGCGATGCTTTCCTTTGCCTTTTTCATGGCATCGACGCGCTTCTGGGTCTTGGGGCCCAGCTTTTTGTCCTTTTTCATGGCCAGGTACTTTTCGATGGCCGCCGAGGTTTCCTCCAGCTGCTTCAGGTATTCGCCGCGTTCTCTTGCGCTGAGCTTGTGATCATGCTCGTCACCGTTCAGCTTTTTCATCAGTTCCACATTTTTGTGGTAGAGCTCCATGGCGTTCCGGAATTCCTTGCTTCCCCCGTGTACGCCCACCGTGGCCTCCTGCAGGGCCTCCGCGCAGGCATCCCCCTCCTGGATCAGGGTGGACATGGACTTGGCCGGCTTGTTGTCCAGGATCTTCTGGTTTTCCTCCAGGCGCTTCAACTGCCTCCTGACAGCGTCCTTTCCGGCCCAGATGGCGTCCACCCGGGTCTGGGTCTTGGCCTTCAGGTCCTTGCCCTCCTTGGTCATGAGGTAGGCGTCGGCTGCGGTTTCATACGTGGAGGAGAGTTCGCGAAGCTCCTGGATCTCCTCCGCCGTCATTTCGTAGTCGGGTCCTTTTTCGTGGATCTCCCGCCAGCGGTCATTCAGCTTGGAAAAAGCCACCTGGGCCGCAGTGTATTCCTTGCTCCCGAAATAGACGTTTTTCTCCGCGTCCTCCATGTCGTGCAGGATCGAATCCGCCCGCAGATGGATATCCTCATGAGAGGGAGCGGGAGCGTTTTCGATCTCAGCCTGACGCTGGGCCAGAAGCGCCTCCTGGGCTTCGAGGGTTTCCATGGCGTGCCTCATGGCGTTGACGCGCTTCTTGTCCTTTTCGCCCCATTTGGATTCGCCCTGGGTCTCCTTGCGCTCGATATACGCGTCAATGGAGGCCTTGGCGTCCAGGAGCTTGGTCCGCAGGCGGCGCAGATCGTTTTCCGTGAGGTCGGCGCCGTCCTTATGCTGGGCATCCAGGGTGATCCAGTCGGCGTTGACCACGTTGAAGGCGTCATAGGCACGGTCGTATTCCTTGCTTCCCAGGTGAACGCCCTTGGTGGCGTCGATGAGCTCATCCCGGATCTTCATGCTGGCCAGCTTCGTCGCCTTCACATCCAGGGCGCTCTTTTCGGCCTGTTCCGCCTCACCAGCGGGCTGTGCCTGCTCGGGAGCCTGCCGGACGGGCTGTGGCTGCGGCTCCTGCCGGACGGGCTGCGCCTGCTCGGGGGCCTGCTGAACGGGCTGCTGCATCTGCTGCGCGGCCTGCGCATCGGCCATTTCCGTCAATGTCTCCTGCATCGGCTTCCGGTCCAGCCCCAGCTCCTTTACGCGCTGATCGTAGGAGGTGACCAGATCACTCACCACCGGCTGAACGCTCTCCCTCACCATCTGCGTGGCGATTGCGCCATCCTCGCCCATGGCTTGTGCCTGGGCCATGTAATTGCCATAGGCGAGCTCTATTCCCACGGTGGGCTGCAGGACGCTGTCCAGCCGGTTCTCGGTCCATTCGCCGTCCCCCCCCAGCATCATGGAGAACTGGGCCTCCCGATAGGCCATCACGTACTCGTCGTAGGCGCCCAGAAGCCCGGGAGGGACGTTTTTGCGGTTCTCCATCAGCTTCGTATGCTGTTCCTGCATCAGCTGGGCGATCTCCAGGGGAGATTTCACCTCCGGCTGTACCTCCTCGGGGGCCTGCTCCATGGACTGCCTGATGTCCTTCGCCCGGTCGGCGGTGGCAGGTTCCAGCTCCTGCAGAGGAAGCTTCAGATCCGATATGCGTTTGTTGTATTCCGTGGCCAGGGGGGCCATGGCATCCTTAAGGCCGTCCGTCAGGAGCGCATCCGTGTTTTTGTCCCCCAGGGCGTTTGCATGTTCCTGCGCCTTCTCCAGAGCCAGACTGGCCTGAGCGGTTTTTTCCAGGATCCGGTCCAGATCCGCCTTGCTCCACTGGTATTCCTCCGGCTGTCTGGCGAGGTCCTCCACCTCCTTTTCCAGCTCATAAATGCTTTGCGAAAAGGCGTCGTAATCCGCCCGCAGCTCCTCCGGAACCTGCTCCCGGTTGTTTTCCAGCTGGGAATGCTTCCCGTCCAGAGACATGAGGATCGCGGCGGAGGGAGAGCCCTTTTGCTGCTGCTTCTGCGCTTCGTTCGCTTCCGCCTGCATTTCCTCCTGCGGAGGCTCCTGTTGGCCCTCCTCGGGCACAGGGATCTCCGGGGCATCCAGATTGGAGATGACCGGCTGGCTCCCGTCATCGGGCAGGGTGATCTGGATCCTCAGCTCCTGCTGCCGTCTCTCATATTCAACGCCTAACGAGCTGAGGTCGTTCATGGCGGACTGCAGAGCATTCTCTGCTTCCTCGTGCGCATCCGCTTCCTCCTGCCCGTTCACCCCCTCCTGCTGCCCATTCGCCTCCTGCTGCATATCGGCACTGTCGCGTTCCGGGTATGCGGCGGTGACGTACGCATTAAAGGCGAGCATGGAGGCTTTGACCTGCTGACCGAGGCCGGCCAGCTCCTGCGCCGAAAGGTCATATTCATCGTCTGTCCGCTGGTCGATTTCCTTCAGATTCTGAATGGTCTTCTGGTATTGCGACAGCATCTGGTCATAGGCCTCGGTCTGCCCTTTGTCGTAGCGCTGTTCGCCGTAGATGGCGGCATAGCTTTGCTCCAGCTTGGTGATGATCTCCTTGTAGGACTGCTTCATGTTTCGGACCCTCCGAAATACAGGCCGTCATGCGGTCTGCGTTGACATCTGATGAGAATACCGCCGTTTGCGCGCGGCGGTTGCATATCTATTGAAATTTTCGCATATTTTCCCTTTTTTTTCAATAAGATTCCCTTAGACGGACGACCTCCGCTCTTTCGTCTTTTTCATTTTTTGTCCGTGGAGGGCAACCAAGCGTATCTTTTTTTGGTTTTTCGAGTATAATAAAGGAGCGGGGCTTTGCCCGAGGCCCGCTGCAGTGCAAAAGGAGAGGAAGATGACACACGGAGAAAAAATGCTTGCTTATTACCGGACGCTGGACGAGGTGGATAAGCTGGAGATGATCATCGCAGTGAACCGGAAGGCGCTGGTCAAGGATATGAACGACGACTACGCCGACGCGTATTTCGGAATGATCCGTGATTTTTTTAACCCCCGGAAGGAGGACGGGTCCATCGACGTGCAGGAACTTCGCACGCGTATGCGCATGGTCTACACCAAGGAGCAGAGGCTTCGGTTTGAGGTGGGGAAGGCCATCAAGCAGACTTATGACGGGCTTCCGGCGGATATTCCGCAGCAGGATCGGAAGGCGCTGGCGACGCGGATCGTCTTTTACAGCTCGCCGGCCATGGCGGAGCTGAACAATCAGCACAATATGATCCACAATGTGATGGGAGTCAGCGAGGGACTCCTGGAGGAGACCAAGAATGCGCTGATCCTTCAGGCCGGCCGTCAGGTGGATGCCGAAAACGACATGCAAAACTTTGATACGCTGATGGGCGTTCTTGAGGAGATACGGCAGGAGTCGGAAAACCTCGTCTCCTGGGAGATCCCGGAGGATGAAGACAGCCAGGATGCCTATCAGCTGGGGAAGGAGTATGACGCCTCCTCGCTTCCGGCCGTTCAGGACAAGGGGCTGGAGGAAAAGTACCTTTCCCCGAAGCTCATCGAGAAGATGCGGAAGGAACAGGATCAGGGGCATCTGCCCAAGGTGGCGGCCGCGGAGCTTCTTATCGACAAGGCGGTGCAGACAGCCGGAACTGCCGAGCTCACGGATCTGGCCGCACAGGCATACCAGATCCTGGAGGGCACGGGCAGCGGGGAGAGCACCCTGCTTAACTGGCACTTTTTCAACAGCGGGAAGTACGGGGATGTGCTCAGGCTGCTGAACGAGTACCGGCTTTCCCTGGAGAGCGGGCAGGCCACCGCCGTCTCCCGGGATCTGCTGATCCGCGGCTGCCTGAACTATTTGGAGGGAAAGGAAACGGTGCGGAATTCCCAGCACGGGAAGATCCGCTTTGAGACCATCATGACCCTGATGTCCGAGGTGATGCCCACCGAGGAGTTTGAGCGCCTGACCGCCCGGGTCAATCAGAAGCGCGGCGCCAAGCCCGGGGATCCAAGCTATGTCAGCCCGGAGAAGTACCGGAGCGCAGCCGCCAGATCCGGATGCAGGGTCTTTATGACCGACGATATGGAGAAGCAGTTCCGGAATGTGGAGAGCGTCTATGGGCTGGTCCCCTCGGAGAATGAGCGGTGGATCGACAGCCGCGCCGTCACCAGGGAGCAGTACCGGCAGCTGAGCCCCATCCGGGAGCCCATAAACGCGGTGGGGGAGGCCGGGCTGATGCGCAAACGGGATTTTGTCGCCGTCGCCTACAGCGCCTCTCTGGCTGCGGGTGAGGAGGCCATGGCAGAGGGATGGCTGAAGAAAAATCCGGAGGCGGGCACAGGCGCGTCCCTGGGGCATGTGGAAAACGCCAGAGTGCTGGCAAAGAACGCCATCGAGCAGTATCATCAGGGCAATAAGTCCGCTCTGGCCGGCCTCATCAGCGCCGGGCTGCGGACCATCGCCGAAAATCGCAGGATCGCTCCGGAGATGAACGAGAGCTGGGTCATGGAGGGGGAGATCGCAGCCAGACTGCAGAGGATGCTGGAGTCGGATCCGGAGCTGAAGCGCCTCGCCAAGGACGCCGGGCTTACCCAGCAGCACCTGAAGCTGATCTCCGGGGCCAGGGTGATGGCCGGTCTGTATGCCAAGGACGAACAGGCCCGGGAGGAGATCCAGGACGCCTGGGACAATATGTCCTTTACCAGGGCGAAGGAGCTGTACGCGGACCTGGTGAAGGGCGCCTTCGTCAGGCACATGGTGAAGGACCATGAGGAGAGATTCCGGGCAAAGGAAGAGACCCAAAGCCGGATCGCCGAGCTCTGGAAAAGCGGCGGAGAAAAGGAGATGGAGGAGGCGATAAAAAAGGCCGGCAGGCAGCTGAAGAAGCCCTGCAGCCTTCTGGAGGGCCTGGGCGGAAAGGCGGAGCGCGCGAAGCTGGACAAGATGGTCCAAACGGTGATCGAACAGCAGAGGCTGATGGAGAAGTCACCCAAGGAGATGCAGGCATATCTGGCAGACCGGAAGATCTGGGCGAATACGCTCAAGCCCGCACTCCGTGAGGCGGAAAATGCCCTCAGTCCCAGGGCGGCGCAGCTGAAAAACCCCACCCTGAACGGTCCGGCAAACAGAGTCCTTTAGCATGAACTGATACACAGGAGTTTGAGACATTGGCTGAGTTTTGGAAGGAACTGGTACACAACCCCATGATGGTCTCCGCAGCCCTTGCCTGGCTGACGGCACAGGTGATCAAAACGGTCCTGGTGCTGGTGATGGAGCGAAGATTTGTGCCTGAGCGGCTCTTTGGAAGCGGTGGGATGCCCAGCGCCCATTCCGCAACGGTATGCGCCCTGGTGACATCGGTGGGCTTCTCCTACGGAGGCAGCGGCGCAGCCTTTCCCCTGGCCTTCTTTTTTGCTTTTATCGTGATGTATGACGCCAGAGGCGTCCGCAGAGAGACGGGGGAGCAGGCAAAGCTGCTCAACGAGCTCCTGCAGGAATGGAAGGAGTCCGGGCGCAAGGTGGAATCCAGAGACCCCATGGACCAGTTCAAGGAGCTGGTGGGGCACACACCGCTTCAGGTGTTCATCGGAGCGCTTCTCGGGATCGCAGTGGCGGTGGCGGTGCATTTTGGGTTCTATGCGGGATAAGGGTCGGACCGGCGAAAGGCCGGATCAGAAAAGGGGGAGCCTATGATCGGATATGTCCTGGGCAACTATCTGGTACGGACCGGAAAGATCACGAGGGAGGCGCTTTCGGATATCCTGCGGAAGATGGAGGATTCCAGAGCGCAGCTGGGCGCACTGGCCGTCTCGGAGGGGCTCATGACCCCTGCCCAGGCGGAGGAGATCAACCTCCTGCAGGCGGAGCGGGATGCGTATTTCGGAGATCTGGCGGTGGAGGAGGGGTATCTGACCCCTGAGCAGCTGAAGGAGCTGATGAAGAAACAGGGAGACCCGTACCTTTGCTGCTCCAAGGTCCTGATCCAGGAGGGGATCCTCTCCGAGAGGGAGTTGGGAGAGGCTCTGGAGGAGATGCGAAAGGAAGAGGGACTGACCCCGGAGCAGCTGGAGGAGGTCAAACGCGGCGCGGTGGAGAAGCTCCTGCCCGGCTTTCTGCCGGAGGAGGCACAGGACTATGCGCCGCTGGCCGGCACCGTGCTCAGGACAGTGATCCGTCTGGCGGACCGAAATGCCTATCCGGGCCGGGGAGAGATGTGTGAGCGCTTCCCGGAGCGCAGGCAGGTACATCAGGCCCTTGTGTTTGACGGCGGTCTGGTGGACTGCTTCGCGGAGGAGGAGGGCGGTCTGATGGAGCTGGCAGGGATCTTCGCCCAGGAGGAATTCACGGATCTGAATGAGGATGTGATGGACGCCGCGGGGGAGTTCTTAAACTGCGCCAACGGCCTGTATATCTCCGGACTCAGCCGGAAGGGGGTCTTTCTGGAGCTGAAGATGCCCTCCGCCGAGAGGTCTGCGCACGACCTGGTGCCGGGGAGCCTATGCAGCATCCCGGTGTATGTCCGGGGCAGGAGCCTACGGCTGGTCCTTGCAAAGATCGCAGAGGAGCTGTAGAGACGGCGGCGAACCCGGTGCGGGCCGTTTTTTTCCGGAAGGCGCCGGTGAAAAAGGAGCCGGCATGGAGGAAGAGGGGAAGGATGGAAGAAAAGATCAGAATCATGATCGTGGATGACTCAAAGACATCCCGAAAGCTCCTGCGGGGGATCCTGGAGCGCGGGGGCTATGAGGTGGTCTGCGAGGCCGTGGACGGTGAGGACGCCTGGGGGAAATACAGGGAGATCCGTCCGGACCTCGTCACCATGGATATCACCATGCCCAAGATGGACGGTGTGGAGGCCCTGAGCATGATCCGCAAGGAGGATCCCACGGCCAGGGTGGTGATGATCTCCGCCTCCGGGCAGAGGGAGAAGATGACCATGGCGATCCGCAGAGGAGCCAGCGATTTCATCACAAAGCCCTTTGACGAAAAGAAAGTGCTGGCTACCGTGGGCGCTGTGCTGGAGGAGTGACGGACAGACGCAACCGGATGCATACACATTGGGTATTGAGAGAAAAGGGAGGATATGACTGATGGCCAGACCCTGGGAAAGTATCACAAAAATATATGATAAGGTCATAAAATACGGCCCCGACAAGGCAAAGAACGGCACGAAGGAAGGACTGTCCAGAGACGCCTTCTTCGAGGCGATGGAAAAACAGGGCTGGAACAGACCCGGAGACGAAGAAATCCTTGCGTGCATCTACCGCATCCTGAGTAACCATACGGACATCGAATACAGCAGCCGGATCTATAAGATCGATATGCAGATCCATGAGAAATTCATGAACCGGCCCGCGAAGACGCTGGAGGAGAGAAATCAGATCCTGCGGGAGGTGCAGAGCGTCCATATCGACGGCAATCACGGGTTTGATGTGTACTCGGCCAAGCGCGATCTGGACGATGTGCTCAGCAGGTCCGTGTTTGTGGAGCAGCAGGAAAAGGCAGGATGGACACAGGGCGGGGACGCAAAGTTCCTGGAGATGGCCAGCCTGTACAGGGATGCGCACACAGATACTGCCTACGCAACAAACAAGGAACGGCTTCGGGATATGATGCAAAAGGCCGGAGCCTCTAAGGCGAGAAGGCTGGAATGCTATGAGGCTTTTCTGAAGATCCATGAAAGAGAAAAGAGTAAGAGCATCCGGGATGAGGATGTTCAGGAGATCAGACAAAAGGCCGCGACCCTCCGGGAGGAGCTCCGGCAGGAATATGAGCAGGCCAGGATCAAGGCAAATCCCATCCTGAAAAAGCTGCTGACGAAGGCTGTGCAGCTGGGGCTGGATCGCATTCCGAACCCGAATGTGTACAACATGAAGCTCCGGCCCCTGGACATGGAATGGGCTGTGGAGTTTCCTGCGGAAGTGACCAAGCTCCCGGGAGATCTGGAGCAGGAGCTCCGCGCCGCACTGGATTCCTTCGAGATCAAGGGCGATATCCTGACCAGGAATGGCGGAAAAATGCGGGATGTGGTCGAGGAACTGAAAAACAGCGGATTTGAGGAGCACATGCGACAGAGGCTGCAGGGAAAGGTGCCGAATCCGGATGCGCTGTTTGATCTCGAAAGCGGGAACTATTCCATCTACGAGGTGGAAACGGTGGAGCAGTTAAGAGAAAAGCTGCTTCAGGGGGTGGTATCCGGGTATGCCTACGGGAAAAAGCAGGAATACCTCCGGGAGCAGACCCGGCTGCATCCGGAGATGGAAAGCCAGGCCGAAAACCTGAAGGCATCGGTCCTGCGCACGGACACCCTTCTCGACCTGATGACCCAGGAGGGGAACAAGGCCTTCCTGGAGGCCGTGAAAAACGGGCGGCCGACGGATGGCCTGGCGGTGGAATACAACGGACCGAAATATCAGAAATTTAAGCTCTATTTTGAGCAGATGAACGAGGCTGAGATCGAAGAGTATCTGTCGTCCATGGAGCATCTTCTGGAGGCGTATGACAAGCTGCCGAAGCAGGGAGATGTGCAGCCCGGCCTGGAAGGAGTGTATTCTGCGCAGACCTTCCAGGATCCCTTCTGGAAAAACTACGGACAGCCGGCGAAGCAGCAGGATCTTCAGCACATCCGCAGTCAGGTGCGCGCTCTCTCCGATAAGGGGCTGAACTGGGATGAGTTTGTGGACTCGGGGGCCTACGAGCAGATGCTGAACCGGTTCGGGATCCATATCGACGGGGCCTTCGATCCCCTGGTCCTGGCGGAAAAGGCCTGTCAGGGACACGCGGCCATGGAGCACCTGATGAAGACCACCAGCCAGATTCGGGTGAACCAGGCCATGGAGGTCCTGGACAAGATCGGCCAGGAATACGAGAAAAAAAGAGATGCCATCATGGACATCTCCAGTGCGGAATCCCTGGGGATCTGGTTTACCTCCAGCGGCTATGACCTGCTGAACAATTCCATCCTGATGACCCATGGCTTTGACGAGACCGTCGTGAACGGAGAAAAGCTGAAGTATGCCAAATTTGACGAGGGCGTACTGGACGAGAGCAAGATCGACCGTGACAAGATCAGCTACCAGGAGTACCAGAATCTGGTGGAGTACACCAAGGAGGCACAGCAGCTCTACAAAGAGAACAAGGTGTGGTTCCAGACCGCGTTTGATACCATGTACAGCCGGAGGCACAATGAGGGGATGGGGCTCGTCGGGGTTATGGAAAAGCTCCGGGAGCTCGAAAGCGATCCGGAGAAGATGGCGAAGCTCAACCGTTTCCGGCATCTGCTCTTTGAGATGAAGAAAGCGGACAAGAGCGTCTCCAAGGTGATCGATATGGAGACGGGGAGACCCTATCTGGTGGATCCGCTTCCGGAGGATACCAAATTTGATCAGGATACGGTAAACCGGGAGCTGGGGATCCTGGAGGACTGTCTGGAGATGCTCCGGGAGCCCTCCACCCGTGTCTCGAGAAATTCCGATGAATACACCAGGATCATGGAGGGCATCCGGAAGATCGGCGAGGGTCTGCAAAAGCCGAACCTTACCGATGAGGAACGCAGGCAGGCCTATGTGGATAACGTACAGAAGGTGCTGGACCGGATCGTCGCGTACCAGCTCCACAAGGCAAAGGACGGGATCAAGCAGGACGCGACCCGGGACAAGCTGATCGCCGTGGAGCGGGTGCAAAAGCTCCTGAGCACCCGCTACCAGAACCTGGAGCGGGAGGCCTATCTGGACAGGCTCGATGGGCTGGGGGATCTGTTCGAGGTGCAGCCGGACGAGCAGATGAAGCGGATGGACTGCGATGACTATACCTATGCCTCCGCGGAAAAGAAGATCGCTCAGATCAAAAAGAATCTGGCCCCTGCGATCAAGGCCATGGAGGATGCCAACACCGGAAAGCGGCGCGCCAGTGTCGTGGGGCCGGCAGGTCCGGGGCTCGGGGAGCCCCAGAACCAGGGACCCAGACACAGCGTCTGAGCTCACTTCCCTGGACCCATGGCGGATCATCGGAAAATGCGGATCCAAATAAGAACCGGAGGAAAAACATGAGAAAGAACGAGCGCAAGGAACTGGTGACAAACATCTATACGGCGGATCCTTCCGCCCATGTCTACGACGGGAAGATCTACATCTATCCCTCTCACGATGAAGGGCTGGACGCACCTGACGATGACGCGGGGGAGCAGTATGTAATGAAGGACTATCATATCCTGTCCATGGACAGCCTGGACAGCGAGTGCGTGGACAACGGCGTGGCCCTCACGGAGGAGGAGATCCCCTGGGCCAGCCGCCAGCTCTGGGCACCGGACGCCGTGCGGGTAAACGGAATGTACTATCTGGTCTTCCCTGCCAAGGACAAAAACGAGATCTTCCGCATCGGCGTGGCGGAGTCGGACTCCCCCGTGGGTCCTTTTAAGCCCCAGGAGAACTACATCGAAGGGAGTTACAGCATCGACCCGGCCGTGCTTCTGGACGACGACGGACGCATCTGGTGCTATAACGGCGGCCTGTGGGGCGGACAGCTGGAGATGTGGCAGACCGGTTCCTTTGACCCCGAGACGCCCCGCCCGGAGGGGGATGAGAAGGCTCTGGGTCCCCTGGTGGCGGAGTTTCAACCGGACATGAAGTCCTTTAAGGAGCCGCCGAGGATGGTGGAGATCCTGGACGAAAACGGGGAGCCGCTGAAGGCAAAGGATGAGGACCGCCGCTACTTTGAAGGCCCCTGGGTCCACAAGTTCGGCGGAAAATACTACCTTTCCTACTCCACCGGAACCACCCATTACATCTGCTATGCGGAGGGTACCTCTCCCGTGGGACCTTTCACCTATAAGGGCCGGATCATGGAGCCCGTGGTGGGCTGGACGACCCATCATTCCATCGTGGAGATTGACGGTGAGTGGTACATCTTCTACCATGACAGCGTCCGTTCCGGCGGCGTCTCCCATAAGAGGAGTGTGAAGTATACGAAGTTAAACATCGCTCCCGACGGAACCATCGAAACCATTCATCCTTACGATCACGAGAAATAACATGGCGAAGCAAAAAGACCACTCAAGGGTTTATATCTGTCACACCTTTTATCATGTCTATACCACCTTTCTGAAGGAGTTCAAGCTCCGGGAAGCATACGCGAAGCAGGGGATCCCCGATGACGGCGCGGATCTGTTCCTGTCCACCCTGTCCACCGACTTCGGGGACCTGGCGGAGCGCATCGAAGCCACCGGCTTTTTCCGGAAGATCTACCGCTTCGAGGAGATCCGGGACACCGCATATCCGGAGCTGGAAAAGTGGAGAAAGGACACGGGGAGCGGGTTGAAAAACCTCCTGCAGCGCATCCGGTTTACCTCCGCGTACGCAAAGACTGTGGCGCCCCACATCCCCACCCCTCTGGAGGATTACGGGGACATCTATGTATACTGCGATTCGGACCCCATCGGCTTTTACCTGAACAAATACCGGATCCCCTACCATGCCATCGAAGACGGGCTGAACGCGCTGGTCTATTATGATACGGCCCGCTTTGACAACCGGGGACATTTCGGGCTGAAGGTGTTCTTTTCCAACCGGCTGAATCTGATCTTTATCCAGAACGGATACGGAAAATACTGCATCGACATGGAGGTGAACGACCAGTCCCTCATCACCCACCCCTGCCCGAAGTACATCGATGAACCCCGAGAGGCGCTGACGGACCGCATGACGGCCGGGGAGCGGGAGATCCTGATGCGGGCGCTGATCCCGGATGCGGAGCGGATCATCGGGCTCCTTCGAAGCACCAAAAAGGAAGAGCGGATCATCATCCTCACGGAGCCCCTGTGTGCACTGGATGTGAGGGAGCGGATCTTCCGGGATCTGGTGGAGCAGTATCAGAAGGAGGGAGTGGTCTTCTTAAAGCCCCATCCCAGGGATGAACTGGATTACAAAAAGTGCTTCCCGGAGATCCCGCAGCTGGATGCCAGCGTCCCCATGGAGATGCTCAATTACATCCCCGAGGCCCGGTTCCGGAAGGCCATCTCCGTGCTGACGGAGACGGCGGCCATCGGCTTCGCGGATGAGATCGTCAAGTACGGGGCGGATTTCATGGACAAATACGAGGATCCACAGATCCACAGACAGAACGAGACCATCGGCGCCACGGCATTCTGAGCCCGGCGCACGGAAGAGGAACGGGAGCACCCGTTCCTCTTTTTTTGTGGGGCCTGGCCCCATTACAAACTTGTTACAGAACTGCACAAATATGTAATGGGGCCAGGCCCCGGTCCTTGACAGGCGGGGACGGGTCCTGTATAGTAAACAGATGGTTAAACGGTTAATATGCAGGGGAAAAGCTTTTTTGGCAGGAGGAAGGAGCATGAACATCAAGGAGATCGCACGCATGGCGGGGGTGAGCACGGCTACCGTATCCAATGTGATCAACGGGAATTTCGGAAAAGTCTCCGCCCAGACCCGGGAGAAGATCGAACAGATCATCAAAGAGACCGGCTACAAACCCAGTGTCATGGCCCGGTCCCTGATGACGAAGGAGAGCCGCCTCATCGGTGTGGTGGTCCCCTATCTGGACAAGGAAGATGACTTTTTCAGCAACCCCTACAATGCCCATGTCATTGCCTCTCTGGAGCGCTGCATCCGGAACCGGGGATACTATATGATGCTCCACTGTGTGGGAGATCCCCGGGAGATCACGCCCCTGCTGTCCTCCTGGCATGTGGACGGGGCTTTCTTTCTGGGGATCTACCGGGAGCAGGTGCGGGAGATCAAGAGTCTCATGGAGATCCCCATGGTCTTTCTGGACACCTATGCGCCCGGGGAAAAGATTGTAAATGTGGGGATCGAGGACTACCGGGGAGGATATCTCTCCGCCAGATACCTCATCGGGAAGGGACATCGGAAGCTGGCTCTGGTGACCCCGGACATCTCCTCCGAGGGAGTGATCCGGGAGCGGTACCGGGGGTTCTCGGATGCCTGCCGGGAGGCGGGGGTGCCTTTTAAGCCCGGAAACATCTACTACACGGAGACCACCTACCCGGCGGCCATGCAGGTGGGCCAGGATATCGCCTTCAAGAGCGGACAGTATACCGCAGTGGCCTGCATGTCGGATGTGGTGGCCTACGGTGTCATCGAGGGCCTGAAGCAGTGCGGTCTGCGGGTGCCCTACGATATCTCCGTCATCGGTTTCGACAGCCTGCCGGACTGCGAACTCATGACCCCCAAGCTCACCTCCGTGGCCCAGGATTATGAGTGGAAGGCCCGAAAAGCCGGGGATTATCTGTTCCGGATGATCGGCGGGGAGCACTGTCCTGCCGTGGATGAAAAACAGCCCATTCATGTGGTGGAAAGACAGTCCGTCCGTAACCTCGCAGAGTGATCTGCGAGGTTAACTATTTACTTCCTTTCTGTGCAAAGCGTCTAAATCCAATTGGCGATTCAGCTACACAATCTCACGATATTTGTTCAAAACAGGGAAAAGCCGGCGGAGGGGTTGACCGATTAACCTAGCCGGATTTATCATCCTCGTAAAGTAATGAACGGCCGATCATCAAACCATTACTTTCGCGCAAACAAGAGTTCATTAACGGAGGATGAAAAAATGCAGTTACGGAAAATCGGAAAGAAACTGGGTGCCGTGCTCCTGACCACCGCTCTGGCGGCAGGAACGCTGGCAGGATGCGGATCTTCGGATGCCGGACAGGCAGGAACGGCTGCCGCGGCAGGAGCCGGAAGCTCCGCGCAGACACAGACCGCAGCGGCTCCCGCAGCAGGGGAGACCCAGCAGGTCACCTTAAAGATCTGGGTGCCGGAGGAAGAGGTGGAGATCACCGACCAGATGGTCCGGAACTTCGATGCGGCACATGATGAGTTCGATATCACCTTTGAGATCGCGGTGGTGGGCATCGACGAAGCGCCTCAGGCTCTGGAGACGGATGCGGACACCGCAGCGGATATCTTCTATACTCCCAGCGGCGGTGTGGGAGATCTGGCGGGCAAGGGAATGCTCCTGCCCATCACAAAGGATTTCCCGGAGCTGGCGGCAGACCTTCCGGAGAGTGCGGTGAACGCAGTGACCGTGAACGGCCTGACCTATGCGGTGCCCTTCTCCCCCAACACCTTCTTTATGTACTACAACAAGGATCTCTTCACCGAGGAAGAGGTGAAGAGCCTGGATGTCATGATGGCCAAGGATCTGGGAGAGGGCATGTGGAACTTCAGCACCCAGATGACCAACTCCTGGTATGCGGAGATGTTCTTCCTGGGAAGCGGATGCACTCTCTTCGGTGCGGACGGCCAGGATCCCACGGACTGCAGCTTCAACGATGCCAACGGCTTCGCGGCAGGTCAGTACATGATCAGCCTGGCACAAAACGAGAAGTACCTGGAGGATGCGGACGGTGTCGGCGGCGCAGCCTTCAAGGAGGGCAAGCTCGGTGCCGTCACCAGCGGCGCATGGAGCGCACCGGAGTTCCGGGAGGCCCTGGGAGACAAGGTGGGAGCGGTAGCCATTCCCACTGCCACCATCGGCGGAAGAACGGTCCAGCTTTCCAACTTTGTCGACTTTAAGACCATCACCGTGAAGTCCAATACCCAGTATCCTCTCTGCGCACAGCAGCTGGCTGTCTATCTGGCCAGCCCCGAGTGCAGCCTGACCCGTTACAAGGAGCAGGGTGATGTGCCGGTCTTAAAGTCCCTGTCGGAGAGCGAGGAGATCCGGAA
>JAFYFY010000032.1 GCA_017543485.1 Lachnospiraceae bacterium
CGGAAGGGCTTCTGCTCATAGGAGCACTTCACCATGAAGACCTTGCAGTCCAGTCCGAAGTAGGAGCAGGCCATGGAAAGGGCCGTTCCCCACTGGCCGGCGCCGGTCTCGGTGGTGACACCCTTCAGGCCCTGCTTCTTTGCGTAATAAGCCTGGGCGATGGCGGAGTTGAGCTTATGGCTTCCGCTGGTGTTGTTACCCTCGAATTTGTAATAGATCTTTGCGGGGGTCCCCAGCTTCTCCTCCAGGCAGTAGGCCCGGACCAGGGGAGAGGGACGGTACATCTTGTAGAAATTCCGGATCTCCTCCGGGATAGCGATATAGGGCGTGGTCTCATCCAGCTCCTGGGCCACCAGCTCGTCACAGAACACCGGTGCCAGATCCTGGGCGGTCATGGGCTTTCCGGTGGCGGGGTTTAAAAGGGGCGCGGGCTTGACCTTCATATCCGCACGCAGGTTGTACCACGCGGTGGGCATCTCGTCTTCGTTCAGATAAATCTTGTAGGGAATCTTTGTCTCAGCCATGTTTCTTCCTCCTTTTTGGGAATCGCGGGACGGGCAAACAAAAAACCTGTCCCAAACAGTAGTTTCTGCTGGGACAGGTTACGATAACCTGCGGTGCCACCCGGCTTGGTGCTTTCGCACCCTCTTACGCGTACTAGCATACGCTGAAGTTTTTCACGGAGATTCCGCTCCGTCTCCCCTACTCTCCTGCATCCGGATTTCGGTTCGCCCTCAGGAGTCCATTCGGCAAAGCGCTTTTCACCGCGATCTCACCCTCCGCGGCTCTCTGTGGAAAAGGAAGTCCTGCTTACTACTCTCCCTCAACGGTTTGAAACTAATCTAAAGCATTTTCCGCCCTTTTGTCAAGGAGTTTTTCTCATTCAAGCCGGCTTCGCATCAGCCCTTAAAATCAATGTGTCCGCCCAGGGGAGACCCTTCCGCGGGCACGCTCTGGGGGGTGTAGGCATAGGTCAGATCGGACACCTTCCGCACCAGATCCTCCGCGGTATCCGCCGTGATCACCCGGTCTGTGGGATCGTAGCGCTTCTCCGGCATGATACCTTCGGTTTCTTCCTCGTCGCCCCGGATCCGGTCTTCATACCGCTCCGCTTCCTCGGCCTTCTTCTCGGCTCTTTTTTCCGCCGCCTTTTTCTCCGCGGCCTTCTTTGCTTCCCGGTTCTCGGCGCGCTTTTTCTCGATCCGCTCCTTCTGTCCCTTACCGGAATCCTTCACGGTGGCAAAGAAGGAGGTCTTTCCGTCCTTGTCCACCTGCATGCCAAAGCCCGTGACCCCGGAGTTGGCCCCCATGGTCTTGCTCATTTCCTGGAGCTTTGACTGCGCCCCTGCGATGATCCCCTCGTATTTTTTGCGGAAGGACTCATCCGTGGCCATGCGCTCCAGCTTTTCTTCATCAATGAGGACCACGGTCCGGTTTGGATTCCCGAAGCCGGCTGCCTGGGCCTTGGCCGCCTGCTTCATATCCTTGCTCACCAGGATAAAATCCATATTGCCGAATTTGGCTTTCAGAGAGTCATAGTATTTGGCGGCCTTTTCCGAGAGCTGCGGCTCTCCCACCACCTTGCCGTATTCTTTGGACTCCGTGGCGATGACGGGGGCAAAGCCCTTCTTTCCCGCCAGTCCCGGCAGTCCCTTTGCCGCAGGCTTTGCAGCCTCCGGAGTTTTCCCCCGCTGCGCCGCGGCCGTCCTGGACGCCTCATAGACGCCTGCCGTATTCTGATATTCTGTGATTCCGTTCACACCCATCCCGGTTCCCTCCTTTTTTGATCCTCAAATGAAAACAGATAAGGAGAATGCTCCTTATCTGTTTTATCGGCTGCGTATGGAGAAACCTTTAGGGCCGGATCACAGAAGTTTTACCACCTGCTCTCTCACGCTGTCCAAATGTGCATCGGAGAGGCCGAAGTCCATCTCCTTGTAGCTCCAGGCCGCCCGGCCGATGCCGAACTTCTCAAAGGAGGCATGGATCATCTCGTACCATTTCAGGATGTCCTGGGGCTGCGCCAGATGGATGACGCCGTACTCGCCGCAGTAGAGGGCCACATTCCTCTCCTCCGCGATCTTCACCGCCTCTTCGAAATAGAGGTCGAAGTAGGCACTGCTTAAGTGATCCTCCAGGGAGAAGCGCTCGAAATCCTCCACCGCCATGGAACATTCCCGTCTGCTGGCCTCTGCCATCTCCGCAAAGGAGGCATCCAGCGGGATCCGGAAATTCCGGTCCATGGAATCGATCCAGTAGGCCCCCTGATGGGTGAAGATCAGGGGCTCATAGCAGTGGAAATTGTAAACGATGTTTTCATCCTTGGGCAGCTCCAGGTCCGGAATGGCCGCGATGGAGTTGTTCCAGTAGCCTCCCACCAGGATCTTGATGGTGGGGGCGATGGCCCGGATCCGGTCGATGCAGATGCCCGTCACCCGGTTCCAAGTGGGCATGAATGCCTTGTCCGTCACCTCGTTCAAAAGCTCGAAGGCCAGACGGTCCTCATATTTGCCATAGCGCTTTGCGAAGCTTTCCCAGAGACGGTAAAAACGCTCCTGGTACTCCGGGGAATCGAAAAACCCCGTCTCCTGCTCCCCTGCGTCAAAGGAAAACCCTGCGGTCTTGTGCAGGTCCAGGATCATGTTGATCCCGTATTTGCCGCACCATTCCACCGCCCGGTCCAGATAGACATAGCCCTCTTCCTTGGGCGTGCCGTCCTTTTCCTCCACCAGATCATAATCCACCGGGACCCGCACGTGGTCGGCGCCCCATTTTGCAATGGTCTCGACATCGGGCTCCGTGATGAAATGCTCGTACCGCTCCTTGGTATGATTGCACTGTGACAGCCATCCCCCGAGGTTTACGCCGTGCTTGTATCCTTCCCAGGTCTTCATATGGTTCCTCCTTCTTTTTGTCAAATCGGTTACCGTTCCATCCTACTCATTTTGCCCCGGTTTGTCTTTCGGTTTTTTGCCCTGTTTCGGAAATGTTCCTTCCGTTTTTTGCGGTGGCTCCGTCAGAATCCCATGGTCAGGGCCCTCCTCCCGTCAAAAGTTCAGGTACAGAGAGGTCAGCTCCGGCTGCTCCGTAAAGCCCAGCCGTTTGTAGAACTGGTACGCATGCACCTCCCGGCTGGTCAGCAGATAGATCGTGCGGACCCCGCGGAGCTTCAGCTCCCTCTGGATCATGGAAAAGAAGGCCTTTCCGTAGCCCCGTCCCTGATGATCCGGAGATACGCCGTATTCCTCGATACAGTATTCCGTTCCGGCACACCAGTGCTTGATATGCCCCAGGGAAAACCCGATGAGCTCCTCTCCTTCAAAGAGCCCGAAGGTCAGAGCCCCTCTCACCTCGGTCTGATCCTTCAGATACTCCGTCAGCTGCGCATCATCGCTCCAGTCATCATTCCAGGGCGCCGCCGAAAAGATGGTGCGAAACAGCGGGAAGACCTTCGGAAGATCCTCCTGCGTCAGCTCCCGGATCTGCCCCCGTCTCCCGGACACTGCCATCTCCCGGTTGTAGGCCGTGGGATTTTTGATGTAATAATCCTGATGATACTCCTCCGCCGGATAGAAGCTTTTGAAGGGAAGGAGCGCGATCTGCACCGGTTTCCCGCTCTTTTCCTCCAGCGCCTTCAGCTTGGCCAGAGCCTGCTTCCGCTCCTCTTCCTCCGTGTAGAAGATGGCCAGGGTGTAGGAAAAGCCCTTATCGATAAACTGTCCCTCCGCATCAAAGGGATCCACGTTTGCCAGATAGATGTCCAGCAGTTTCTCATAGGACACCCGCTCCGGATCATAGGTCAGCATGATGGTCTCCCGATGTCCGGTCTGCTGGGCCTTCACCTCCTCGTAGGTGGGATCCGGCTCGTCCCCGCCTGAATACCCGCTGATCACCTTCTGTACCCCGTAGATCTTGTAGATGGGCGTGACGCACCAGAAGCATCCGCCTGCAAAATACGCTTCTTTGATCACATTTCCTCCTTCTTATGCCCTGCCCGCAGAGCATGCCCGTTCCCGCAGCATCCTTCAGATCAGCCGGACCCGCTCCTCCGGGATGTATTTCATCAGCATGGCCATCAGTTGTTTGATGGCGATGGGTTTGGTCAGATAATCGGTGAAGCCTTCCGAGAGATAGATCTCCCTGGCGCCGGAGATGGCATTGGCCGTCAGGGCGATGACCGGTGTCCGTGCCGTATCCACAAGGCCCTCCGCCACCGCGTTTTTCAGCGTCTCGATCCCGTCCATGTTGGGCATGCGGTGATCCAGAAAGATGAGGTCATACGTTCCGGCCTTCATCTTTTCCAGGGCCTCGGCCCCGCTTTCCGCCGTGTCGATGGTCATCTGCGTGTTCTTCAAGAGGCTGACGAAGACCGTGAGATTCAGCTTCATATCGTCCACCACCAGAAGCTTTACATCCGGCGCCGTGAAGTTTTCCCGGGTGATCTCCACGGTGCGGCTCTCGCCCTCCTCATGCAGGCTGTAAGGCCCGATGGGCGTCGCATCCACCACCGGCTGCTCCAGCACGAAGGAAAACTCAGAGCCGGCTCCGTAGGTGCTTTCCAGCTCCAGCTTGCTGCCCATAAGCTCCAGCAGACGCTCACTGATGGCCAGGCCCAGTCCGGTGCCCTCGATGGTCCGGTTTCGTTCCTCGTCCACTCTCTGAAAGGCATCAAAGAGCTTTTGCCGGTCCTCCGGCCGGATGCCGACGCCGGTATCCCGGACGGAAAAGCGGATGCGTGCTCCCGGTGCCTCCAAACTCACCCGTAGCAGCACCTCTCCGGTTTCCGTATACTTTACGGCGTTGGACAGCAGATTCGTGATGACCTGGCGGATCCGCACATCATCCCCGGTGAGTCTCACCGGCAGCGCCTCATCGATCTCGCTTCGAAGCTCCAGCCCCTTCTCCTCCGCCCTGGGGGTGGCCATGAGCAGCAGATCCGTGATGAGATGCCGGATCTCATACTCCACCGGGAGGATCTCCATCTTCCCCGATTCGATCTTGGAAAAATCCAGGATGTCATTGATCAGGGACAGAAGCGTCTGACCGCTCCGCTTGATGTTGGAGGCGTATTGCAGGATCTCCCCGCCGGTATTTTCCCTCAGGATCAGCTCATCGAACCCCAGGATCGCATTCAGGGGTGTGCGGATCTCGTGGCTCATGCTGGCCAGGAACTCTCCCTTGGCATGACTTGCTCTCTCCGCCTCCTTTTTCGCTCCCTCCGCTTCCCTTCTGGCCTCTTCCAGCGCATCCATGGTCCGGATGAGCTTTTTGTAATCCGGCGTCTCGATGGAAAAGACGATCATCAGATAGGAAAGGGTGACCAGACCGAAGGAGATGTAGATCTCGGGAATGACGGTCCCCTGCAGGGCCAGTCCCACCACCACCAGGATCACAAAGCTCAGCACGGAGAGCCACTGCCTGAGATCAAAGTTCTTTCTGTGTCGCAGGATAAAGATCACGGCCTGAACGATCAGCAGGCTGGGGACCCAGTACATGACATAATAGAGCTTTTCGTGTATGTATTCCCCTGTTGCAAAGTCGAAGCGGAAATAGAATCCCAGGAACAGATTCAGGACCAGGGTCACCAGATAGACCGCGCAAAAAACAATCATGTAGCGCCGCAGTTTATGGGAGGGCTTCCCGTATGCGGCGATGAAGATATAATCCAGAAAAGCCAGCCCCAACAGGATCTCCGAAAGGAAAAACCCCGTAGTAAAAAGCAGGTTAAAGACTGCCATCTTCGGGCCCCCGATGCTGATGGTAATGGCGGAGGCCATATCCAGCAGCTGGGAGATGGTGATCACATACCCCAGCCGGACGAAGCTTTTTTCGCTCTCGGTCTTCCGGTCGAACTTTAACCGGAAGAACAGAAGGATCACCAGCATGATCAGAGATCCGAAGATCTCAAAATCGATATTGTACTTCATGAAATCCATATGACTCCCCCCAGAGTTTGTTCACCGGACCTTCGCGGATCAGCTCCCCCCGAAATCCGTATCCATGGCCATCCGGATCTCATACTCCGGGAAGGCCTTCTGCACGTCCTTCAGCACCTCTTCATAAGCGGCTTTCCGGTCCGGCGCGCTGAAGCTGATCACCAGATCAAAGCGCATGGATTTCAGTTCCCGGTCCATATAGAATCCGTGCATCTGCAGGATATGCGCATGGGAAAAGACGATCTTCGAGATCTGCTCTCTGACCTCCCGGATCTCCGGATCCTTTGTGTTTACGGAGTAGACCCCGATGGCGGTGAGGACCACTCTGTGCTTTTCATAGACCGCCTCCTGGATGCTGCGGATCAGGGGATCCAGCTCATCCGCGGAGGTGGTATCCGGCACCTCGATGTGGATGGATCCGTTCCAGGAGTCCGGGCCGTAATTGTTCAGCACCAGATCATAGGCCCCCTGCACCTCCGGGAAGCTCCGCACCGTCTCCTTGATGCTCTTTGAAAGGTCCGGGTCGTTGCGCTCTCCCAGGAGCTGCGAGATGGTATCCCGCAGCATCTCAAATCCGGACTTTACGATGATGAGGGAGATCACGGCTCCCAGCCAGGCCTCCAGGGACAGCCCCAGATTCAGATAGATGGCGGCTGCCAGGATCGTGGCAGCTGAGATAATGCCGTCAAAGATGGCATCCTTGCCGGAGTTTACCAGCGAATCGGACCGGACCTTCTCTCCCACGCCCTTCACATATTTTCCCAGCACAAACTTCACCATCACCGCCACGGCGATGATCACCAGAGATACCGGCGAATAGTCCGGGGTCTCGGGCCGGAGGATGGCTCTCACCGATGCCACCAGGGAGGTGATGCCCGCATAGAGGATGATGCCGGAGATGAGCATGGAGCTTAAGTATTCGATGCGTCCGTACCCGAAGGGGTGCTTTTTGTCCGGCTCCCTCCCGGCCAGCCTGGTCCCGATGATGGTGATGAGGGAGCTCCCCGCATCGGAGAGATTGTTCACCGCATCCATGACGATGGCGATGGAATGGCTCAGGAGCCCGATGACAGCCTTAAAAGCCGCCAGAAAAACATTTGCGATGATGCCGATGATACTGGTCCGGACGATGATCTTTTCCCTGCTGCCGGTTTCTTCCTGTTCCTTATTGCGAAATCTGTCCGCGTACATCACAGCCTCCCATTACAGTGCATATCCGATCAGCAGCCGAAGAACATTCTCCGCGCCGTCCCGGTGACTCCGCTCATACCCGTGGGATGCATAGACCCCCGCGCCGATGAGTCCGTGCTTTACATCGCTCCCCGCGCCAAGGGTGGCTTCCACGTCACTTCCGTAGTGGGGATAGATGTCCACGGCATAGTCCGCGCCGCATTTTTTCGCGGCAGCCACCAGTCCCTTCACCACGGGATAGCTGTAGGGGCCTCCGCTGTCCTTGGCACAGATGGACACCTGCCGCTCCGTGCAGGTCAGTCCGTCTCCCACACATCCCATATCCACGGAGATGGCTTCCGTACATCCTTCCGGCACATTCGCGCATCCGCCGTGCCCCACCTCCTCGAACACCGTGATGTGCGCATACAGCGCTCTCTTCGGTGTGATCTTCTGCTCCGCGATATATCTGGCAAATCCCAGCAGGATCCCCACGCTGAGCTTGTCATCCAGAAACCGGGACTTGATATAGCCGGTCTTCGTCACCCGCACATTCGGCTCAAAGCAGACGATATCTCCCACGGAGATCCCCAGCTTTTCCGCATCCTTCCGGCTTTTCACATCCTCATCCAGCACCACCTCGCAGGTATCCCATTTGCGCTTGGTATCGTTATAGTCCCCGTTGACATGGATGGAGGCGTTGTTTAACTGAAAGGTCCCCTCATAGATCCCGTCGAATTTTGTCACCACCCGCACATTCTCCGTCTCGGCGTTATTGGGATTCATGCCTCCCAGATTGGTGAGCTGCAGCCGTCCGTTTTCCTTGATGGTGGCCACCATCCCCCCCAGGGTATCCACATGGGCCTCCAGCAGCAGGCCGTCGTTTTTCTTCTTCCCGGTGAGATTCACCAGTACGCCGCCCTTGTTGGTGAGGGTCGCTTCAAATCCCAGACTCTCAAACTGCGCCTTCACCCAGGCCGCCGCTTCCTCCGTATATCCGGTGGGGGAATCGATGTTCAAAAGCTCCGTGGTCTTCTCCACGATATAATCCGTGTATTTCGTCAGACGGATCTTCTTTTCCTTTTTTGCTGCCATCTCTTTCTCCTTTTCGCAGGCAAACACGTTTGCCCACAAATGCGTTTGCCCACAAATGCGTTTGCCCACAAATGCTTTTGCAGGCAAATGCTTTTGCACACAACTTGTTTTGTGCCGCATACAAATTCATTTTATCACAGTCCGCCCCGGGGCGAAACCACAGAAAAACATCCGGCGCAGGGGCATAAAGCCGATCTGCGCCGGATGACAAGGGAGCTTATTTTGGGATCCGGTCCCTCATTCTGCCGGCTCCCCTTGCTCTGCCAGCTCCGGCCCGAAATCCGTCCATCTCCACACCGTCACCGCGCCGCTCACATCCTCCAGCACCAGGAGGGACGCATTCTTTTCATGGGTGCGCAGGGATGTGAGTTCCATCCCCGTATCGGAGGAAAACCACATGGGCACGGGCCTTCCGCTCCGGTCAAAGCGGTATACGTAGAGGTGCTGGACAAAGCCCCGCTCCTCCTCCGTCACCCAATAGGGGCGATGACTGCCGTACTGCCCCCGCCGCCACACCAAAAGGACCATCTCCGGTACCCCGTCCCGGTCCAGATCCGCAAAGAGCCCGTCCTGCACCCGCATCCCTTTGTCCGAGGAAAAGAGCTTCTCCCCGGAGACACCCTGCAGCACGGCCCGCCCATGGGAAATGCGCAGCGTGACCGGTCCGGCAAAGATGTCCTGATCCCGTGCCTCTCCGTCATCCGCAGCAGAGTCCTCAAATCCCCAGGTCAGCTCCCGCTGCCCCCAGGTGACCCAGGCAGGGACAGCGTACCGCCGAAGCGCAAAAAAAGCCGCAAGGACCGCTGCCGGCATCACCGGCAGCAGCCACAGCAGCTTTTTGATAGGATCCCATGTCACATGTTTTTTCGGCATTTGGCTCAAAATCCCGCGCCGACCCGGTAGCTGCCGGTCCACTCCGGCGTCACATACGGGTTTTCCACCGGGATCCACTCCCAGTCCTCATTCAGATATCCGCCGGAGAGGGCATTTCTCCACTCCGAATCCGTCATGCGTTTGTCAAGGGGCACCGCAAACTGATAAAAGCGGTAGACGCTGCCGCGGCCCACATGAAGCTCCTCCCCGATGGGATACACCACATAGACGGTGTCCGTATACCCGTTCCCCACCTCCAGCACCGCGCCGTTCGGGTCCGTGGCGATGTCGGCGATGACGGGGCAGGGTGCCTGATAGCTGTATACCAGGGGACCGTCGTAGGAATCCTGACTGGCCTCCTTCCAGAAATGCTCCAGATATCCGCCGTAGCATTTGATGAATTCATAATCCGCTTCGGAGAGGGCTTCCCCCCGAAGCTCCTTTTCGGAGACGGACAGGAGCGTCCCGGCGATCTCCGCCAGCCGGTCCAGATCCTCCGCGGCCTGCTCTCCCAGCATCCCATAGCGCGCCAGACCCTCCCGGGTCTTTTCGGAGAGAGCCCGGAACCGTCCGTAGACCACGGGCTGGGGATCCACATATCCCCGGTCGTCCAGTTCCTCCTCCATCCAGCCTCCCATCTCCGCCATGGTCTGCTTCGCATAGAGGATGGTATCATGCTTGAGCTCCGCATAGGATCCGGCGAAGGTCTCCAGGTTTTTCCTGGTCCAGTCCACGCTCTGCATGTAGGAAGGATACCCCTCTCCCTTCTCCTCCAGCAGAGGCCGCAGGGTATTTAACCAGCAGGCATACAGGCTCCCGTTCCAGATCTGCGGGTCCTCCGTGTCAAAATGCGCCATGAGCCCGGAGAGATTCTCCGTATAGCCTTCGTATGCGGTATCCCCCTGCTCCGTCAGGATCCGAAGGGCCTCTTTGCTCCCCAGGGCCGCAGCGGTATCCAGGGTATCCGGCAGCATCCTGCGCTGCCCTTCGGCGTTTTCCTTTACCGCGCTGTAGACCAGCTTTTGCATGATGGCCGCATCCACGGTAAAGCGCTGTCCCAAAAACCGGTAGGAAGGGATCACGGGGTTTTCTCCGTCCTCCACCGGGATGGAATTTACCTGCGGCGGATCCAGGGTCTGCACCTCCCGGAAGAAGGCGTCAAACTTTTCCGGATCCGAAAGGGCTGCCGGATCCGTCAGATCTCCGTAGATCCGGCCCGCGATCTTTCCAAGTTCAAAGAACCCCGGATCGTCGGAGGCTCCGGCGAAAAAGCCGGTGATCTGATAGATGCTCTCCCAGGAATCCTCCTCCCGGGCGATGGCCGCGGTCTGCAAAAGCGCACTCTTTACGTATTCCGCATCCTCCAGCACAAAGGGGATCCGTCCGTACCACATCATGGCCCGGAAGTACCGCTCCAGCTCTTCATCTCCCTCATAATATCCCCGGGGCTTATACTGGGTATAATCCTCCATTTCTCCCGTGAGGACGCAGTCCGCGATGCCTGCCGCGTCCAGGATCTTCCGCACCTCTTCCTCCGCGGCCCCGGCCAGTTCCGGATCCCCTGCGGGGAATGCGAAGGAAGGATCCTGCAGCCGGCATCCCACGGCGAAAAAGACCCCGTTTCGCCGTGCGGCTTCCTCCATCCCGGTCCCCCGAAGCGCCTCCGCCTGCTCCAGACTGATCTCCAGCATCCTTCCGGAGAGCTTTCGCAGTTCCCCGGTCAGGTACGTTTTTTCGCAGGTCTTCATGAGATGGGCGAAGTACAGGTGATAGGTGTGCATCAGGGAATCCACCGTGATAAAGCTGGGAAAACAGCTGTAGCGATTGGTCTCGTAGATGTCAAAGAATTCCTCTCCGTGGCCGGGGAGCACGGCAAAGCATTCCCGGGTCAGTGCCTCGGAAAGCTCCGTGGGAAGGGATGTTCCGGTGTCGGGATCCTCCTGGTAAAACAGGTAGGAAAACATGGGATCGAATACCACGTTGGAAAAGTCCTCCGCCACCCGGTAAGGGGCCAGCTGCGGGACAAGGGCGGGATCATGATAGACAGACTCCTCCTCCCCCAGAAACGAGATCCTGGTGAAGGTCAGGCTTTCGGCAGGTGCGGACGCGCTCTCCGAGCCCCCTGCAGATCCTGTGGATGCGCCCGCGCCCTGAGGCTCCGGCGTCACATCTACGCTGTCCTCCGCAGTCTGCGGCCCCGGGACATCCGGCGTCTGGTCCTTCCTCCCTGCGCAGCCGGAAAAAGCAAGGATCAGTGCCAGCGCACATGCTACCATCTTCTTTTTCATCCCACTGCCCTCCTTTTTTTGATTGTATCATACCTTCCCATAAGGTGGTAAAATACGGACAGAATTTTCGAAAAAAGAGGAAAAAAATGAGAAAACGAAACACGGTGATCTTTGATATGGACGGAACCGTCCTCAATACTTTGGAGGACCTGACAGCCTCGGTCAATCATGTGCTGACCGAATTTGGCATGCCCCTGCGCTCCGCCTCGGAGTACCGGCGCTTTTTCGGAAACGGCATCCGGTATGCCCTGGAATGCGCCGTTCCCCCGGGCACTGACAGCACTGTCATAGGTCAGATGCTTCCGGTCTTCCGCGCACACTACAACGCCCACTGTCTGGACCGCACCGGTCCCTACGACGGGATCTTAGCGCTGATGGCGGCTCTGCGGGATGCGGGATACCGGCAGGCCATCGTCTCCAACAAGATCGATTCCGCCGTGAAGGAATTAAACGACCGGTTTTTCTCCGACTATGTGTCCGTGGCCATCGGAGAGCGGCCCGGTGTCAGCAGAAAGCCCGCACCGGACTCTGTGCTGACGGCCCTGCAAGAGCTGCGAAGCACCCCGGAGGAAGCGGTCTACATCGGGGACTCGGAGGTGGACCTTCTGACCGCCCGAAATGCGGGACTGCCCTGCATCGCCGTGCTTTGGGGCTTTCGGGACAAAGAGCTTCTCCTCCGGGAGGGGGCGGCTCACTTCGCCCGGACGCCGGCGGATATCCTGAGGCTCCTGGAGGAGGAGTCTCTCTGACCGGGCCTTACGAGGGCGTCACCCGCATAAAGCTGCAGTTTTCCCGGTCCCTCCTGGTGTAGATCCACTGGGCTGTGGCCTTTTTGATGAGCCCGATCCCCATCTCCAGATCCACCAGCAGGGTGTCCGCAGCCTCCTCCTTATGGTCCCGGGTGGGGTCAAAGCCCCTTCCGTTGTCCCAGAAGGCTATCACGATGTCATTGCCTGCCCTGCAGCAGTAATATCTGACATACTCGGCATTGGCATAGCTGACGATGTTCACAAACATCTCCTCACTCACCAGGCTGGCCTTGCTCACCGCGGACTCATCGGCAGGCAGCGCCTCCACCGCATCGATGATCCGGTCCAGCTCCCCCAGGTCGGTCTTCAGCTCCAGAGGCTTGATCTCTCCTGGCGCCAGCCCCCATTCCTCGGCGATCTCCTGCCATCTGATCCCCTCGGATTCTTCTCCCTCCCGGTTTTCCTTTGCGTGATAGAACAGATCGTCCGTCCCGACGTTTCGAAGCTTCTTTTTCAGGAACAGATAGACAATCCTGCCGCTCTCCCCGATCCGCTTATGCTTCACCAACGCCACCGTCAGGAGGGTCAGCAGGATCAGCGCCGCCAGAGCGACCAGCACCATGGGAAGGACCGTATGTGTGAGGAAAAACTGCCGATACCGGTTCCACACCAGCTTCACGGTGGGCTCGTTTCCGGGGACCTCAAAGAGCAGATATCTGCCCATCTCTCTGACGCCGGAGGCTCTTTTCCAGGTCCCCTGTTCCGCATACCAGGGAACCAGGGAAGCCGCCGGGGAGGTGACCTCCTCAGGGACATAGTAGCGCACGGTATGCGCCTCTGCGCCGTCCTCCGGGATCGTCAGGGAGAAGGCGTCCAGGATGTACTCCGAACCGCTCCCGCCCCGAGGCAGATCGCCGGGCAGGACCTCCAGGGCATCCGATTCCCGGAAGCTGCCGTCCACCAGCACCTTGGACTGTCCGCTCTCCAGAAGCTCGGCACCTGCGATGGTGGACCGGAGCTTCAGAAAATGCCCGAGGATCCGCAGATCCTCCCGCACACCGTCCCGGGCGGTGGTCTCCCACTGCAGATAATACCCCTCCGGAGCCTGGACCGTGGGGTACTCCGCTTCGGTCAGCTGTCCGTTGTAGAGGACCGTAGTCTCTCCCACCTCTGTCTCTTCCCCGTCCTCCTCCAGGACAAAGGTGATCCTCATGCTGTCAAAATCCGCCGGAAGAAGGATGTTTTGCAGGGAGGACGCGGCCCTGAGCGTGGTCTGCTCCGCCCTGCCCTCGCTGCTGACCCGGTTGATGCCGGCCAGCTCCTCGGAGATAAAGTAGCAGCCTGAGATCTCGGCGTCCGATGTCAGATGCCCAGCCACCGCGCCGAACCAGTCCCGGGCCTCGGGGATGCTGACCATGCTCAGGCAGTCCGCCAGCGCCGCTCCGTCTCCGACGATGCCTCCCACATATTCGGCGCCCGAGAGCTTTCCCCGGGAGGTACACCGCTGAATGTGCCCATCCGACCTTCCGGCGATCCCCCCCACATAGGACCCGCCGCCGGTGGAGATCTCGGCGATGCTGCTGCTGTCCCGGATCACCCCCATGGTCTGGAAGCCGCAGATCCCTCCCACATGGTCCTTCGTCCCGCGGACACTTCCCCTGTTCTCACAGCCGCGGACCACGCTCCCGATGACGCAGCTCCCCACCAGAAGCTTTTTGGCCTCCTCCAGGGTCTCCTCCGCCTGGGAGAGCTCCGCATCCGTCTCCGGTGAGAGGAGCCCCAGGATGCCCCCGCAGTTTTCGTCTCCGCTGACCTCCCCGCTGTTGGAGCAGGAATCGATGGTGCTGTCCACGCTGGTCTCCCCCACCTCCACGGACTCGTCCCGGATGTAATCGGAGAGCTTCTTTTGCGCCGCTTCCTCCACCAGCTGGGCAAACAGCTCCAGCACCCGCTGGGTCTGATCGTTCACCGCACGAAGGTCGCCCAGCAGCACATGGGTCTGGCTGTTGAGCTCGGCGATCAGCAGCCCGTAATGGTCGTTCATGGCCTTCAGGTTCGCGTTCAGGGAATTCACATGAGCGCCGTAATCCTTCGCCACCGCAGGGAATTTCAGGACCTCGGCGGGGATGGAGATGGTCCCCACGGATAGCTGCCGGATGGCGGAGGGGTCGATATCCACGGAGGGCAGGTCCACAGAGGACGGATCGATGTCCACGGAGGGCAGCTCCACGGAGGATGGGTCGATGTCCACGGAGGGCAGGGTGAGCTCCGAGGGATCCGCGGGGACTGCCGGTCCCGGACGGTCCGTGGGAAGTCTGCCCGCCGCCTCCGCCACCACATCGGCGGGGCTGTCGGGGATCCGGCCGGAATCGCTCAGGGCATCCGTCACGGCTTTTAGCTGCTGCATGAGGGTGTGCATCCGGGAATAGGCCGCATTCACCGTATCCACCGCCTTCGTCACATACGCCACCGTAGTTCCCCCCAGATAGTCCAGATCATCCAGGGCTCCCGCGGTGCAGCGCTGCATCACCGTCAGCCGGTTGGACAGCACATCCGATGCAGTCCCCGCATCCCGCAGGGTCCTGTCGATGAGGTCGTGGAGCTCCCGGATGCTCTCCCTGAGCTCCTCCAGGGTGTCCAGATCCGCCAGGATCACCGAATAGGGCTCACCGCGTCCCGCGATGCCGCCTACGCCGCTTTGTCCGTACACGGCCCCGGTATTCTCACAGCCCAGGAGATATCCCGACTGCCTGCCGGCGATGCCGCCGATGTTTTCCCCCACATGCTCGTAGCCCACCGTCCCGGTGTTTCGGGCTTCCATGATCACGCCACTGTTGTGACCCGCGATCCCCCCTGTATCAGAGAGGTCCCGAAGGGCGGATTCCGCCCGGTCCTCCCGCTCCGCAAAAAGCTCCGTCAGAGAGTCCGGGATCGAAATGCTCCCCAGGTCCGCCAGGGACAGCGCCAGCTCGGCATAGGAGGCGTTGATGTCCGACCGGTTTTCGCATGACCGGATACATCCCAGCTGCTCGCCAGCGATCCCCCCCACCTGGTGTCTGCCCTTGACCGCTCCCTCCGAGACGCAATCCAGGAGCTGTCCGTTGGCCTCATTGATCCCCGCGATGGAGCCCACGCAGTCTCCTCCCACCACCAGACCGCTGAAGCTGCAGCCGCTGACGATCCCGGCATTGCGCGCCGTCAGCCCGCCGGTGGCATATCGGGAATCCGGGGTCAGGACCGTGCCGGACAGGCTCAGGTCCATGACCAGGGCCCCCTCCGTGATGGTGTTGAAAAAGCCCGCATAGGACCGCTCCTCTTCCATGGCGAAGCCGCTCACGATGTGGCCTCCTCCGTTGAAGATCCCGGAGAAGCTTGGAATGCCGGGAAAGGCGGTCCCCCGAAGAGAGATATCCTGGTCCAGGATGACATATTTGTCCCGGGACCAGGACTCCTCCCGGCAGCTGCGGGCAAAGTCCAGCAGCTCCTCGGCGGAGGTCAGCACCAGGACCTCATAGTCCTCCGCCTCCCCCGCGACAGAGCCTGCGGTGTCCTCCGCCGCCCCCTCGTCAGGGTCGGCTGCTTCCCCCAAAGTCCCCTCGGCCTCAGCACCGGCCCCGGCCCCGAGGTCCTCGGCGTTATCCGGGTCCTCCCCGGGCAGCGCAGCCTCGTATCCGGATTCCGGCGTCTCCTTTGCGTATGCCTCGGCTCCCGGCAGATTCAGAGAGGCCAGCGCAAGGCAGCCGCACAGGCAAAGGATCCTCCATTTTTTTCCGCAAGCGCTCATTTCTCGTCTCTCCCTGTCTGTCCGTTTTCCGCCTCTCCGTCACCCAGCAGCTCAGCGGATTCCACATGGGCGTTCACCACGCCCTTCACCACCGCGTGGACCACACCGTCCACCGCGCCGCTGATGTAGCCCTTGACTCTTCCGTCCAGCCGCATGGTGCCGGTTTCCTTTCTGGCCCCCGGCGTCCCCATGGTGAAGTAGGTCTTCTCGATGATCCGGTCCCCCACCAGCAGGATCTGGGGCAGGACGAACATGGTGATCAGGATGGAGATGATGGTCCCCCGGCCGAGGCATTTTCCGATGCCGTAGATGGCGCAGTCGGAGGTGAGCCGTCCGATGAGGATCCCTGCCACGGCCAGCATGGTCCCGGAGGTGATGATGGTGGGGAAGGACTGGTTCATGGTCTTGATCACCGTAGCCTTTCGCAGCATGGACTTTCGCAGCTCCATATAGCGGGATGCGATGACGATGGCGTAGTCGATATTGGCCCCCATCTGGATGGAGCTGACGATAAGGTACCCCAGGAAAAAGAGATAGTCGTGCTGCAGCGCCGGCACGGAGAAATTGATCCAGATGCTCCCCTGGATCACCAGGATCAGCAGCAGCGGCATCCCCACGGATTTGAAGGTGAACAGCAGCACCACCAGGACGGTCAGGATGGAGACCATGGAGACGATCTTATTGTCCCGGGCAAAGCACTCCGCCAGATCCTTGTCGCTGACGGACTCTCCCACCAGAAGGACCTGATCCGCATCGTAGTACTCCTCCGCAATGCGGTGGATCCGCTCCATAAACGCCAGGGTCTCATCCGATTCCTCCGGCAGGTTCAGATACAGGATCATCCGGGCGTAATGCTCCCCCTGGAGCTGGTTCCTGGCAAAGGTCATCATCCGGTTGGCCTCCTCCAGGGTCCGCATCAGCTCGTCGTCCAGCGTGACATACCCATCCTGCACCTCCCGGTACACAAAGCCAAACATATCGATGAGGGGGACGCCGTACTCCGCCAGTCCGTTCACCACCTTGGCATAGTTTTGGTCATCCACCGCATAGGCGGCATAGACCAGCTCCGCCGTGGAATAGTCGATGCCGATGAGCTCGGAAAACTGCCTGGGGGTCAGGGCGTCCGCCAGATAGTAGCCGCCAATGGCCTCGGTGTTGGCCAGACCCATGGTGTCATACACCTCGTCACAGGCCTCCAGCTCCCGCAAAATGGCGGCCTCCGAGACATAATCTCCGGCAGGCACCACCAGCGCCAGCATATTTTTCGTATCAAAATACTCCCGCTGCATCCGCTCCGTCTCCTGGACACGGTTGATGATAGGCGGCGTGATCAGCGATTTTCCGTAGACATAGGGGCATTTTGCCGAAATGACGGCTGCGGCGATGATCACCAGAAAGAAGGCGGGCGCCATGATGTATCTGGTCTTGTAGGCAAACCTGCCCACAAAGGGGATCTCGGGAATGAACTTCCGGTGCCTGGTCAGCTTCATGGCCTTGGAAAAGAGCAGGATCAGACCCGGCATCAGGGTAAAGACGGACAGAAGGCTCAGGATGATGGCCTTGATGAGCACGACCCCCAGATCCCGGCCGATGCCGAACTGCATGAACATCATGGCAAACAGGCCGCCGATGGTAGTCAGGGAGCTTCCGGCGATCTCAGGGATCGCCTTGGAAAGCGCCGTGATGGCGGCCTCCCGGGGCGCCATCTGCTCCAGCTCCTCCTTGTAGCGGTTCAAGAGGATCACGGCATAGTCCACGGACAGGGCCAGCTGCAGAACGATGGTCACGGAATCGGACACAAAGGAGATCTTTCCCAGAAGGAAATTCGTCCCCATCTGAATGAGGGCGGAAAACCCGAAGGTCAGGAGCAGCACCGGGATCTCCGCATAGGCAGAGGAGGTCAGGAGCAGCACCGTGATGACGATGATCACCACCAGCACGGAGATGGTCCTCATCTCCTCGTCCAGAAGCTCCGACTGGATGTCCCCCAGATCCGTATCCAGATAATAATCCTTCCCCTCCAGGAGCTGCTCCACACCCTCCAGGGCCTCCAGACATCGGTCATCGCTCTGGTCGTAGGCGAAGGTGACGTTGTAGAGGGCGGAGCCGTGGGCATAGTGGACGGAGGTGTCGTCAAATTCCACCCGAAACACGTCCTGTGCCCCCAGAAGCTGATCCCGGATCAGCAGCGCCTGCTCGTAGGAGACATTGGCCACCATCACGCTGCAGGAGCCGTAGGTGGTAAACTCCTCCTCCATGAGATCCAGGCCCTGCCTGGTCTCCGTAGTGTCCGGCAGATAGGCCGAGAGCTCGTTTTCCACCCGCACCCAGCCTGCGGACACGGCGGAAAAAAGGGACAGGATGACTGCCGCCAGAAAAAACAGTCCCCGCTTATCCACAATGAATTCACAGATCTTCAGCAGTCCGCTTTTTTTGTCGTTTTCCATGACCTCCACTCTCTTCGATGCGGTCCTCGGGCCGTCACCCTCATTTGGATTCCTCGCTATTTTACCATCTGCGGAGACGCTTTCTGCTGCTTTTGCCCTCCGGCGTTATCCCTTCAGCAGGACGCAGCCGGTCCCGGTAAGGGCCTCGCTCCGGGCATCCGGTGCGTGGGTGCCCACCAGGATCTCGGCCCCTTCCGGATAGGTCAGCTCCCCGTTCTCATCATAGAGGCCGAAGCTCTCCTTCGGGAGGGTGATCTCCACCTCTTTGCTCTCCCCTGCTGCCAGGCGGACCTTCCTTAAGCCCTTCAGCTGGTACTTCGGCGCGCCCTCCGGGATGCCGGCACCGGTAAAGCGCACATAGACCTGCACGGTCTCCGCCCCCTCACAGGCCCCGGTATTGGTCACGGTGACGCGGACCTTCGCCCCGCCTTCCCCGGCCCGGTCCATTCCCTCGGCACGCACATCCGTCAGGGAGAAGCCGGTGTAGGAGAGGCCGTAGCCGAAGGGATAGAGCGCCTCCGTTTCCATATAGCGGTAGGTCCGACCCTTCATGGCATAGTCGGTAAACTCCGGCAGCTCCTCACTGGTGCGGTAGAAGGTCACGGGGAGCTTGCCCTCGGGACTCACCTCCCCGAAGAGGATCCGTGCGATGGCTCTTCCGCCCTGGGCACCGGGATACCCGGCATAGAGGATGCCCGGTACCTTCTCATCCGCTGCGGTGATCGCCAGCGCGCTTCCGGAAAGGAGCACCAGCACCACGGGCTTTCCGGAGGCCACGGCCACATCCAGAAGGGTCTGCTGACGGCCGGGGAGTTCCAGATTCGGCTTGTCCCCGCTGGCATACTGGTTGCCCTGGTCTCCCTCTTCGCCCTCCAGGCCCGAATCCAGTCCCAACACGCAGACCACCACATCGCTGGCAGCGCAGACGCCCTTTGCCTCCGCCAGGCGGTCATCCGGCTGTCCCAGTCCCTGCACCCGGTCCTTGTACAGGTGGCATCCTTCGGAATACAGAACTCTCGCCCTGTCTCCCAGATACTCCTGGATGCCTTCCACCACCGTCACATACTCCGATGCGGTCCCTTCGTAGTTCCCCACCAGAGCCCTTCTGTTGTTTGCATTGGGTCCGATGACGCCGATGGTGCGGATGGCCTTCGGATCCAGGGGCAGGATCCCCTTCTCGTTCTTTAAGAGGACGGCGCAGCGCTCGGACACGGTCTGATTGAACTTCCTGTTTTCCGGGGTGTCGCACTGCAGATAATCAATGGCATCGTAAGGGCAGTCCCCATGCTCTCCCAGGGTCCCCAGCAGGAACCGGGTGGTCATCAGGTTTGTCACCATCTCATCCAGACGCTCCTGGCTGACCTTCCCGGACTTTACACAGTCATACAGCAGCGGGAACAGATCCCCGCAGTTTAAGTCACAGCCGTTGTTTGCCGCCAGAGCCACGGACTCGGAGGCCGTCTCCGTCACATGATGGCCCTCATGGAAGTCCTTGATGGCCCAGCAGTCGGACACCACATGTCCTTCAAAGCCCCATTCCTTCCGCAGGATGTCCTGCAGCAGGGTCTTGCTGCCGCAGCAGGGCTCTCCGTTGGTGCGGTTGTACGCTCCCATGATGGTCTCCACCCCGGCCTCGGTGACCAGCGCATGGAAGGCCTGCAGATAGGTTTCTCTCAGATCCTGCGCGGAGACCACGGCATTGAAGCTGTGGCGGATGTCCTCCGGACCGCTGTGGACCGCGAAATGCTTGCCGCAGGCAGCCAGCTTCAGGTATTTGGGATCGTGTCCCTGAAGCCCCTCCACAAAGCGCATCCCCAGGCGGGAGGTCAGATAAGGGTCCTCCCCGTAGGTCTCATGCCCTCTGCCCCAGCGGGGGTCCCGGAAGATGTTCACATTGGGGGCCCACATGGTGAGGCCCTTGTAGATGTCGGTATCGCCGTACTCCTGCTGCATGTTGAACTTGGCTCTCGCCTCGGTGGAGATCACGTCCCCCACCTGCTCCAGCAGATCCTCGTCAAAGCTGCAGGCCATGGTGATGGCCTGGGGGAATACCGTCGCCACACCGGCTCTGGCCACCCCGTGGAGGGACTCATTCCACCAGTTGTACGCCTTCACTCCCAGGCGGTCGATGGCCTTCGCCCAGTTCAGGGTCTGGCCCACCTTTTCCTCCAGGGTCATCTGTGCCACCAGCTCTGCTGCCTGTCTGCGGCACTCCGCTCTTCTCTCCTTGCTGATCGTACCGGCCATTAGTTTTCCTCCCTCATAAACCGCAACCATTCCAGATCAAACTGTGTCCCCGGCAGGAACAGGAGTTTCACACATCCCTCCCCCGTGAAAGGTGCAAAGGTAAATCTGTTCTCCGTTTCCTTTTCGCTTCCCGTAAATTCCAGGATCTCCCGGCGAAGCGGCTCTCCCTCCCGTTCAAAGAGAAGGTGGATGGACACCTTCGGCAGAGGCGTGCTGCCGCACAAAATGACCTCTCCCGAACCGGTCTCTCCGAAATCCATACCGGCGAATTCCGCCGTCACATTGTTGCCGATGCCGCGGATGGCGGTCCCTTCCTCCCGGAAGGCATCTCCGTACACCGCGCTCCTGTCGGATCCAAGGAGCTTCTCATAGGCCTTTTGCGGTCTGGCGAAGGAGAAGCCTCCCAGATGCACCTTCTGGGTAAAGACAAAGGACAGGGTCCGCACTCCCCGCAGTCTCCGGGAAAGGCGCACCGTCTCCGGCTGGTACACATTCCAGATGCTGGGCTTGTGGTAGAGGACCTGGGCCAGGCGCTCGCTCCCCTCCGCATCCGGCATGCCGTCCCAGATCTCGAAGGGGCAGGGATCTCCCGCCAGCTCGAAGATCTGCACCGTCACCTCGTCGGAGCCGAAGTCGCCGAAGTCCAGACGCTCAAAGCCCACGACGCTGCGCTCCGTCCGGGAGGTGGAGACGCCGTGTTCATTGCCGTTCCCCAGCTCTCCCTCGCCGCAGCTGTACATGCCTCCCGCCACGAATCCGTAGGGGTCCAGCCTGGCCTCTCCCAGGCCCTCACAGGAAAACTCCAGAGAGGAGATGACCTTCACGCAGTCCGCGCCGCACTTTGACATACAGCGGACCCGGAACGCACCGTCTCCGATCCCCATGATCCGGACCGCTGCAGCCTCCGCATCCGGCCCTTCCCCGATCTGTGCCAGGGGAGATTCGATCCCGGTATCCGTCACGGCCTTCCAGATGAGAGAGGCGCGGTTTTCCGGCGTATCCGCTTCCGGAGGCAGGATCTTCGCCCGAAGGAGCACCTCCGGCGTATCCTTCGTCAGGGTGCGGGGTCCCTCCGCCGTCAGCTCGATCTTGCGGATCATGGGGACTCTTCCTTTGACGTATTCCGCCCGGACCTCCTGACTCTTTTCCGGATCCGTCACCCGGAGCACCGCCAGCAGTTTTCCGCCAAAGAGCTGTTTTTCCTCCGTTACGTATTCATCCGTATCCGTAGAGTCCCCGTTGTCCAGGCCCAGAAGCTCCAGCCCCTCTCCGCAGGAGATGTGCACCCGGGCGTTGGCGTTTTCCACCGGGCGCCCCTGTTCATCCACCGCCTGCACCGATACAAAGACCAGATCCCCGGCCCGGGTCCCGATGGGCGCTTCCTCCCGCCCCGCGGGGGCGGTCCGGAAGGCGTAGCGCTCCGTCAGCAGGGCCTTTGCCTCTCCGAAGGAGGTGTGCACGCATTCGGCCACCTTTTCTCCGTTCTCATCATAGGCCACGGCCCGGATCTCTCCCGGCTCATAGGGCACCTGCCAGTTTCCGGTAAGGACACTGCCATGCGCGTGATCGATCCGCTGCCTGCCCAGACTCCGTCCGTTTAGGAAAAGCTCTGTCTCCGGTGCGTTGGTGGCTGCCCGCAGGTCGATGAGCTGTCCCTCATTCCAGTCCCAGTACGGGAACAGGTGCACAAAGGGCTCTTCGTCGCAGGATACCCAGTCGCTCCGGTAGAGGTAGAAGGAATCCTTTGCAAAGCCCGCCGTGTCGATCTGTCCGAAGTAGGAATTGCGGGTATGGTACGGCGTGGGCTCTCCGATGTAGTCAAACCCGGTCCAGAGGAACTGACCGAAGGAAAAGGCGTGATCGCGCTCCGCGATGATGCAGTACTCCGAATTCTTCGCTCCCCAGCTGGTGGTGGAGTTCCCCAGAGAGGAGCACTGGAGATCTTCATCCGCCAGGACCGGTGCGGAATAAGGGAAGTGGTAGATCCCTCTGCTCTGGACCGTGGAGGAGGTTTCGCTCCCGTAGATCACCCAGTCCGGATGCGCAGCATGATGGGCATCATAGAGAACCTCCCCGTAGTTGTATCCCACCAGCTCCAGGTGCGTCGCACAGCGCTGGGCACCCTTCCAGGGCATGTAGTTGGAGCCGCTGGTGATCCGGGCATTTCCCAGAGGATCGTGGCTTCTGGCCTCATCCCGGAGGATGCAGGTCACTTCCTCCCCCCGCTCCGATGCGTGGGTGTCGTAGATCTCGTTCCCGATGCTCCAGGCGAAGATGCAGGGATGGTTCCGGTCTCTGCGGACCCAGCTGGCCACATCCCGCTCTTGCCACTCGGGGAAAAATCTGGCATAGTCATAATCCGTCTTCGGATGCTCCCACATGTCGAAGGCTTCGTCGATGACAAAAAACCCCATCTCGTCCGCCAGCTGTAACAGCCCGGGGGCAGGCATGTTGTGGGAACAGCGGATGGCATTCACCCCCATGGTGCGGAGGATCTCCAGTTTTCTGCGCATGGCATCCGGGTGGAAGGCTGCTCCCAGGGCTCCCAGGTCGTGGTGCTCACAGACCCCCCGGAGCTTTATGGGCTCTCCGTTTACCCGCATCCCCGTTTCCGGGTCAAAGGTCAGATACCGGAATCCCAGGGTAAACTCCGCATGCTCGTACACCGTCCCCTTTTCGTTTAACAGCTCCAGAGTCCCGGCATACAGGTTCGGACTCTCCGGGGACCAGAGCTTCGGCCCCGTCAGGAACAGTCCTGCCTGGAGGGTCTCTCCGAAGGCTTTTTCCTGGAGCTCCGCTCTCGCTCCCGGAAAAGCGGCCGCTCCGGCCAGAGCGCTTCCGTCCGCCCGGGCCATGCTGATGGGGACCATGGAAGCGATCCCCGCCTCCGGCAGGGCAAAGCGCAGGAACAGATCCCCCTGGGCCCCGGAAAAGGGCTGCTCCGGCGTGATATCCGCCGTGATCTTCCATCCGCCGCCGAGGATGTCCGGGTCCTCCGGCTCTGCATGCACATAGAGGCTGTCCTCCCGGAAGGAGGGACCGCTCTTTCGGATCAGATACACATCCCGGTAGATCCCGGCTCCCGAATACCATCTGCTGTTGGGGCTTCGGTGCTCCGCCCGGACCAGGATCTCGTTTTCTCCCGCCCGAAGAAGCGCCGTCATATCCACCTCAAAGGAGGAGTACCCATAGCGGTTCTCCCCTGCTTTGACACCGTTTACGTAGACGCAGGCGCACATATAGACGCCCTCAAAATACAGGCTGATGCGCTCCTCCGGGCCCGGCTTTTCGGAAAGCGTCAGCGTCCTTTGATACCAGCCGATGCTGTCCTCATACAGGTCCGCTGCCTCCCCGATCTGCCAGTCATGGGGGAGCCGAACCTCCGAAAAGGCGGCCCTCGCCGGCACTCCCGCCGGTGCACCGGAAAACTCCCAAAGGTCCTCGGGAATCTCCCCCGTCACTTTGGCAAAGCTCCAGTTATCCGTAAACAGTTCGCGTTTCGTCATACTCTCTCTTCTCCCTCCGTCTCACCCGGGAAGCTCACCGCATCCAGGGTCCAGTCCGGCAAAAGGCCCAGATACCCTTTTGCCCACGCGGTC
>JAFYFY010000235.1 GCA_017543485.1 Lachnospiraceae bacterium
ATCGCCGTCTCGGTGCAGTTGGAGCCGGTTCCCGCGATGACGGGGATCCGGTTCTTGACCACCTGTACACAGTAACGGATGGTCTCGATATGCTCCTCATGGGTCTGGGTAGATGCCTCACCTGTGGTCCCGCAAACAATGATGGCATCGGTCCCGCCTGCGATCTGAAACTCGATCAGCCGCTCGAACGCATCATAATTGATCTCTCCGTTCTCCTTCATGGGCGTTACGATCGCCACTCCGGAACCTTTGAAAATCGCCATAATCCTCTCTCCTATCCTGATGGATTCAAATCAAAAAAATCTAACAGAGATTCTATCATACAGCCTTTTCTTTTGCAAGAAATCTCTAAAAGCCGGGTACCGGGCAGAGCGCTACTCAAAGATCATGGGATATTGATCTTCGATCACCGTATTCAGGAACTTCCTGGTGTAATACTCCCCACTGAAGTGCGTCAGGTCCTCTGTGTATTCGTTGGGAAAATACCAGATGCTGTCAAAATAGTCCGGGAACAGCTCCGACAAAGTACTCTCCTCCCACTGGGTGCGGGTGCTCTCGATCTTTTCCCGGTAAAACTCCGAGGAGGGGCTCGGAAGAAGCCGCAGGGTCACTCCCCGCTCTTTGCAGACCTTATACAGATCCCCCAGGACCTCTTCGGAGATCCGGTAGATGGGATCCGGCACATATTCTTTTCCGTTTAAGGTGAGGAAGGTCAGATACAGCTTCCTGTTTAAGGGGGATCCGTCCACAAACCGGACGCCCCTTTCCGACATAAAGAATCTGCCGTATACCTTTTCCATCTTCCGGATCAGCTCGGGATCCAGATTCCGCATCATGTCGTTTGCCACAAAGGGCATGACGCCGTACACATACCGGTAGTGCGTATCAAAGGTGCTCATCAGGGTCTCCGGATGCACCACCAGATTGATGGCCTCCGCATCCGGGTGATGCTCCAGATACTCCAGCGCCATCAGATACTGTCCCGTGATGCCGATGGCCGCGATATACACATCATTCACATATCCTTCCGGCAGCGGGTAGTCCAGAAAAACCTGTCTGGCAATGGAATCCCCCAGGATCAGCACCCGACTCCCATCCTCCGCCTTCACCTTTTCGATATAGGGCTGTGCATCCAGGATGCCGCTTCCGTCCTTCAGGTATTCCTCGCTGGCCGTGAGCTTTGCCACAAATTCCCTGGTCGCCGGCTGAAAGGACAGCACATCGATCCCGGCGAGAAACACCAGGACAAACAGGATGTAAATGAGGATTTTCCGAATAAGCAGGCGCATAGATGATCTCAAAAGTTTGCGTAAATGAAGGTGGTGACGGACACTCCGTAGGAGCGCAAAAAGGTAAGGAGCAGGAATGCCGTAAAGACAAAATAGCAGAGCCATCGCACCGGAGTGGCGATTCTTTCTTCAAACCGCTGCGTGATCGGGACCTTCCGGTAATGCAGGATGTCTACCACAAGGGGCGGGATCAGGCACGCAAGCTGCAGCGCCAGATGGGCCCGGGAGGGATCCACCCGGTAGAGGCCTTCCCGCAGGGCATGGACCGGATCAAAGCAAAACAGGATCCGCCGAAGGGTCAAAAACGCTTCCGAAAGGGATCCCGCCCGGAAGAAGATCCAGGCAAAGTCCACCAGCAAAAAGGTCCGCAGGCCCCGCAGCAGGCGAAACACCGGTCTGTCCGAAGGAGGGTTCTTTCTCATTTTCTCTGTCAGATACTCCGTTCCCCGGAAGATGCCGTGCAAAAGTCCCCAGACCAGAAACTGCAGACCCTTTCCGTGCCAGATCCCGCTGAAGCCAAAGACGATGAGGATGGCCGTCACAGCCCGGGCCGTGCCTTTTCTGCTCCCTCCCAGCGGGAAATAGAGATAATCCCGCAGCCATCTGGACAGGGAGATATGCCATCTGTTCCAGAACTCCCGCATGGAGAGCGAAAAGTAGGGGCAGTCGAAGTTCGCCCCGAGATCAAATCCCAGGATCTCCCCCGCTCCCAGGGCGATGGAGGTATACCCGTTAAAATCCGTATAGAGCTGGAAGGCGTACAGCACCGCGCCGAACAACAGGACGGCGCCCTCCCGCTCCGGGATGTCCGTGAAGCATTTGCCCACAATAGGCCCCAGTCTGTCCGCCACGGCATATTTCAGGAACAGCCCCCATGCCATGAGAAACAGCCCGTGCCGGATCCTCTCCGCCGGATCCCCCGTCAGTTTCTTTTCTCCCCGCAGCTGCGCCAGAAGCCCGTCCGTTCGCTGAATGGGGCCGGACAGGAAGGTGATGGGGAAGACGAGGAACAGAGCCAGACGAAGGAGATTTTTCTCGGCGGCGGTGCGCCCGCCATAGACATCGGCCAGATACCCGATCGCCTGCAGGGAATAAAAGGAAAACCCGATGGGGATGACGAGACTCCCCTCAGGCAGAAACCGAAACAGGAGCAGCGCTGCCATCAGGATCCCCACGCAGCAAAGCAGGATCCTGCGTCTCCTCTTCGGAGCCGCCGCAGGACATCTCTCCATCCATAGCCCGCCGATATAGCCGATGAAAATGACAGCGGCCGCGAAAGCCGCCGCTGTCAGGAAAATGCTTGCCGTCAAATTTCTGTACCCCGGGGATTATGCGTGGAATCCGGCGCGCTTTCGCAGCCTGGAATCCAGGATCTTCTTGCGGATCCGAAGGTGGGTCGGTGTCACCTCCAGAAGCTCATCCGTCTCGATAAAGTCAAT
>JAFYFY010000236.1 GCA_017543485.1 Lachnospiraceae bacterium
CTGTCACTAGAACCGTCCCCCATCCCCACTTCCCCCCATCCCCGATTCGTGCTAAAATAAAGGTGCTGTGGCATGAACCCCCGGGAGAATGTGATATGAGAGGACCTTTCCGCATAAAGCTCTGTCCCATATCTTTCTTGATCACCGTAACGATGATCTTCTTTGCGTGTGCTTTCGCCGCACCCGTCACGGCCTTCGCCGACTCTGCCGCCCCCGAAAAAGTGCGTGTGGGATATTATGAAAACGAAGTCTTCCAGGAGGGGGCTGCCCCCGGCGCGGTGAAGACGGGATACGCCTATGAGTACTACCGGAAGCTCTCGGAGTACACCGGCTGGGAGTACGAATACGTCTACGGAAGCTACAGCGACCTCTACGACATGCTCCTGGACGGGCGCATCGACCTGCTGGCGGGGCTTGCAAAGCGCGAGGACCGACTGGACATCATCGGCTATCCCTCCCTGCCCATGGGAAATGAGATCTACACCCTGGTAAAGCATGACGACGATACTCAGGTGACCGCCGCCCCCTCCACCCTCTCAGGCCGCAGATTCGGCGTGCTTCGAAGCGCCATTGCGGACGTCCTTCGGGAGTATCTGGAGGAAAACGGCATCAAAGCAGAAGTGGTCTGCTTCAACGATTACGAATCCCTTTTTTCCGCATTTGACATCCGAAAGATCGATATCCTCGCCGCCGAGGGCGACGGGGCCTACGGACGGGACTTCGCGGAGGTGGTATGCACCTTCGGGACTTCCGACTATTACCTGTGCGTTTCGAAGGACCGCACGGACCTGCTAGGCGAGCTGGAGGAAGCCCAGTCCCACCTGGCCGCGGAGGAGCCGGGCTACATCGCAGCCCTGCGGAACAAATACTACTCCGCCAGCGTCTCCAGCCACAGCTTCTCCGCCGCGGAGCGGGAGTGGATCGCGGAAAACAGGCAGCTCCGGGTGGGGTATCTGGACCACTACCTCCCCTACAGCGCCACCGCCCAGGACGGCACCGCCAACGGCATCATCCGGGACATCATCCCCCAGATCTTCACCGACCTGTCCCTTCCGGATATTCAGGTCACCTACACCGGATTTGAAAACTATGACGACATGATCGCCGCAGTAGGGGCGGGCCGCATCGACCTGTGCTTCCCCGTGGGCGGCGGCCTATACTACTCCGAGGAGAGCGGCATCTACCAGTCCTCCCCGGTGGCCTCCGCCTCCACGGACCTGGTGTACCGGGGAGAGTACGACGAGGAGGACATCCGGAGCTTCGCGGTGAACGAAAACAACCGGATGCAGTACTACTACATCCGGACCCAGTTCCCGGAGGCTCAGATCACCTACTACCCCGACATGGACGCCTGCCTGAAGGCGGTGTTAAAGGGCGAAGTGGGCGCCACCACTCTAAACGGCCTCAGCGCCAATGAGATCCTGAAAAACAGCAAATACAAAGGCCTCTACCTCCAGCAGCTCAGCCGCGGGGACGACAGATGCTTTGGGGTAAAGATCGGCAACGAAGGCCTGCTGAAGCTCCTAAACCGCGGCATCAAGGTCCTGGGCTCCGAGTACAGCCATGAGCTGGCCGCCCATTACTCCGCACAGCTCTACACCTACACCTTCGGCGACCTCTTCCGGGACAACCTGTGGCTGTTCCTCACCATCTCCCTCTTTGTGGCGGTTTTTATCATCGTTCTGGTGTTCCGGGACCTTAGGCGCACCCGGGTGGCCGACCGCATGAAGACGGACTTTGTCTCCAACATGAGCCACGAGATCCGTACCCCCATCACCGCCATCATCGGCATGAACGAGATGATCCGCAGAGACTGCGGGGATGAAAATGTGCGGCAGTACTCCGACAACATCGAAAAAGCCGGAGAGAGCCTCCTGGGCATCATCAACGACATCCTGGATTTTTCCAAGATCGAAGCGGGGCACATGGAAGTGTCCAACCTCCCCTACTCCATGGAGGAGCTCCTGCGGGATCTCCACGTGATGATCGAGGGCCGCGCCCGGGAAAAGGGCCTGACCTTCCGGATCTGCGCGGACGAATCCCTCCCCTCCAGACCCGTGGGAGATATGCAAAAGCTCCGCCAGGTCATCACAAACCTCCTGACCAATGCCGTGAAATATACGGAAAAAGGTTCCGTCACCCTCACCGTGAAGCTCCTGTCCTCGGAAAAGGAGAGCTTCGTTATGGAAGTCTCCGTGGAGGATACGGGCATCGGCATCAAGGACAGCGAAA
>JAFYFY010000237.1 GCA_017543485.1 Lachnospiraceae bacterium
CTGGCGAAGGCCGGGAAGAGCGATGATCTGAACCGGACCGTGAATTACAGTGAGGTCTGTCATTTTATGGCGGGGTGGATGCTGGAACACCGCTTTGACCTCATCGAAGCCGTCTGCACAGAGCTGTGCGAAGCGCTGCTTCGCACCTATCCCCTGATGCGGAAGGTGACCCTGGAGGTCCGAAAGCCCGAAGCACCCATCGGTCTGCCGGTCCAGTCCGTCTCCGTTACCCGCACCCTGGGATGGCACACGGCATACCTGTCTCTGGGGTCCAATATGGGGGACCGGGAGGCGCATCTGAACGAGGCCCTGGAGCGGCTGAAACGGGAGCCCCACACCAGGGTTCTGAAGACCTCCCGTTTTTTGAAAACGGAGCCCTACGGATATACGGAGCAGGATGAGTTTCTGAATGCCGCGGCAAAGATCGAAACCTGGCTCTCCCCCCACGAGCTGCTGGATTTTCTCCACGGGATCGAAGCGTCCCAGGACCGGGAGCGGACCATTCACTGGGGGCCCAGGACGCTGGACCTGGACATCCTGTTTTACGACAGGTTGATCTTTGAAGATGACACCCTTGTCATCCCTCATGCGGATCTGGAAAACCGCAGCTTTGTGCTGGATCCCATGTGCGAGATCGCACCCGCACTGCGGCATCCGGTCAGCGGGAAGACCATGACACAGCTTCGAAAGGAGCTGGGCGGATCGGGCTATGCGCCTTCGTGAGGCCGGTCCTGCAGGGCAGGCAGCTTTTGGAGGAAAAAGTGAGCCGCCAGGCCGGTGAAGAGGCCGGTGCCGGCGCCCATCAGGATCAGGTAGGGAAGATAGAGCAGGGCTCCCCGTCCCAAAAGGAGCAGGGCGATCAGAAGCTGCCCGAGATTGTGAACGGTTCCGCCCCAGAGAGAGATCAGGGGCAGAAAATGACGGTGAAAGAGAGCTTCCAGCAGGATCTCCGACAACAGACACAGGGTTCCGCCTGCCAGGGCATAGAGCAGGCTCACCGGGCTTCCGAAGAGAAGTGCGCTAAGGAGGATCCGGACCGCCAGGACCAGAGCAGCTTCCTTTGGGCCGTACCTTCGAAGGACGGCCAGGACCACCACATTGGAAAGGCCGAGCCGGAATCCCGGGATGGGGACCGGAAGCGGCAGAAGGCTCTCAAAGCCGTAGATCGCAAGGGATGCGGCAGAGTAAAGAGCCGGGACCGTCAGGTTGTGTGCGGAAGGGCGTTTCATATCTTCCTCCTCAGTAGGTGATGGCATCCGTCTCGGGGGTTTGCTCCACTACGATCAGCAGATCATGGGGCAGGCAGGCGATGGGGAGGGAAGCATCCTTGCGGCGTCCCATCCGCACGCAGGTCCCGTTTGGGCAGTCCGCCTCCGTCACGGCCGCGCCTTCGGAGGTGAGGGACAGGATATTATAACCGCCGGAAGCAGACTCGATGCGGAAGAGCTTTTCCGGTTCCCCGGGGCGGGGAAGCGTCTCTTCCATCAAAAGACGGCCGGACTGATAGACCAGGACACGCACCAAAGCCAAGTCCCGGTTCTTTGACAGAGACCCTCTGATCAGATATCCTGCGGCTCCCGCCATCATGACGGCGGCCA
>JAFYFY010000238.1 GCA_017543485.1 Lachnospiraceae bacterium
CCGTGATGATGCTGATATCGTCTTCCTCCTGGATCTGTTCCACCACATAGCCGTTGCTGCCAAGGGCCATGTACATCTCTTCATAATAGGCCTGCTCCACGGGCTCCCCGATGGGGACCCCCTCATCCGCAGGCTGGGACAGATACACCAGCTTTCCGTTCCGTTCCCCCACAGTGTAGATGGCGTTCACATTGGAGTGATCCAGCACCTTCTGCATGGCTCTCTGGACCAGCATGTTGGCGCTCTTTAGGTCATCCCCTTCATTCAGGAGCTCCAGCAGTCCGCCCTCGATCTGCAGGGAGGAAACCTGCACCAGGGACAGGGTATCCTGCGCTGCCGCGGAGACCAGACCGGTCTTTACCTTCGCATAGATGGTAAAGCCCATGATCACCAGGATCAGGATGTTCACCGTGAGGCTCCCTAACAGGATCTTGTTGCGGATGCTGAACCTCATTTTCTTTCCGCTTTGTTCTTTCGCCATTTGAGACTTCCCCCCTTCTGTTTTCAAGAGTCAGGACCAAAATCACAAAACTGCAGGATCACAAAACCGAAGATCACAATCTATCGGTATTTTACTTTACTTTCTCCATAAAGTAAATGCGGGACGCGAAATCCGGGAAATGTCTGACCTCCCCGCTGTAGCCCGTGGCGCCGAAGGCCTGCCGCAGATGTACGCCGCCGTACATCAGCGCATCGCCCCCTGCCTCCAGATCCTCCGTCTCTCCGTCCATCTTCACAAACTTCGCCACCAGATCCAGCATCAGGCTGTCCTGCTTTAAGTGGATCGGGGATGCGGTGTTCACCAGGTCCCCGAAATCCCGGACATCGTATTTTAATTCCCGGTTGTAAAAATGATACACACTCTCGGGATCCAGCCCCCGGGCGAAATAGGAATGGAACACGCTGTTGGGGACCGCCAGGCGCTGCATCAGAAATCCCACGGCACTCTCCCCGTCCTCCGACACACAGGTCCACTCCGTCAGATTTCCCTCATCGCTTCCCATGGGGGGCGTCCCGGCGGTGGAGACACTGTTGGTGGCCATGCCGCGAAAGGCCCGGCCGCGGTAGAAGCTTCCCCACTGCAGCACGTGCCGCCATTTTTTGTAAAGCTCGATCTGGGCCTTCACCGCCGCCAGATCCTCCTTTTTCATGTCACAGAAATTGCACTCATATCCCAGCACCCCGAAGGCCGCTACGTTAAAGCGGGTCTCCAGGGGCGTGATCCGCAGCGTCTGGTGGTTGGGGCAGGCACTGACATGGGCCGAAACCACAGACATGGGATATCCGTAGCTGTAACCCGTCTGGATGGAAGCCCTGCAAAGGGCATCCGTATCATCACTGGCCCAGATCTGCGGGAAGTAGGACAGGATCCCCAGGTCAAAGCGGTTTCCTCCCGCGGCGCAGCCTTCGAAAAGGATGTGAGGAAAGGCCTGCGTCAGCTCCCGCAGGCACCGGTAGAGCCCCAGCATGTATCGGTGCGCGGTCTCTCCCTGTCTGTCCGCAGGCAGGTACGGGGAGTAGACATCCGAAAAGATCCGGTTCATGTCCCACTTTACATAGGCAATGTTCGCGGAGCCGAAAACCTCCGTCATTTTGGCGATGAGCCAGTCGCATACCGCAGGATTCGCCAGATCCAGCACCCGCTGGTTTCGCCCCTCGCTGTGGGGCTTCCCCGGGATCTCCATGGTCCAGTCGGGATGTGCCCGGTAGAGGTCGCTGTCCGCATTCACCATCTCCGGCTCCACCCAGATGCCGAAGGAAAGCCCCAGGGCGTTCATCTTATCCGCCAGCCCCTTCAGGCCCCCCGGGAGCTTCTTCGGGTTCACATCCCAGTCTCCCAGGCTCCGGGAGTCGTCATTTCGGCTTTCGAACCATCCGTCGTCCATGACGAAGAGCTCGATCCCCAGCTCCTTTCCCGCCTTTGCCAGCTTCAGCAGCTTCGATTCGCTGATGTCGAAATAGGCCGCCTCCCAGCTGTTTAACAGGACGGGACGGTCCTTTTTCTTCCACTCTCCCCGGACGATGTGCTCCCGGATGAAGCGGTGGAGCTGTACGCTCATTCCGTTAAAGCCGTCCTTTGCATAGGTCATGACCGCTTCCGGCGCCTCAAAGCATTCCCCGGGTGCCAGGTGCCAGGAAAAGCCCTGGGGATTGATGCCGGAGACAAAGCGGGTCTTTCCGAAGGAATTCACCTCCGCACACTCGTAATGGTTTCCGCTGTAGACCAGATGGAATCCGTAGGCATCCCCCTGATCCTCCGTGGTCTGGGCCGGATGAAGCATCACAAAGGAATTTGCCCTGCTGGAGGTGGATCCCGTAAAGGAGCTGCAGACATATTTTCCGCTGGTGATAAGGACATCGTCCCGCTGCATCTCCCGGGCCCATGCCCCCCGGAAGGAGGTAAAGACATACCCGGGCAGGTCAAAATCCAGCTGCAGGCTCAGGAGCCTTTTGATAGTGACATCTTTGTCACTTTTATTGTGCAGCACCGCATACCGGGTGATGACATCACAGTCCTCATACACCGTATAATGCAGTTCCAGTTCCAGATCATACTGCCTGTCGCAGAGGGTAACGACGAGCCTCTCGGCCTTCCCCGCTTCGTCATAGGAGCAGGGCAGACCGGTAAGGGCAGGGCCTTCCTTTACGACCTTTGCCTCCCGGAACAGGAAATCCGAGGTGGTACTTCCGTCCGCATGGATCAGCTCCACAAAGGGCTCCCGGATATCCCCCTTTCCGTAGGAGGACATCTCCAGCCGCATATCCTCCAGGGTATAGGCCATATGCTCCTGGTCGTAGACCAGGGTGTTGCCCGAGGCAAAGGCATGCTTTTCCGTCAGGGCATCCAGACAGAAGGGACCGCCCTCTCCCTCTCCCGGAAACCGGAGTCTTCGCCCGTAGTACAGATGCTCCGGCTGCCCCGTGGGAAGGATGCGAAAGGCATAGGTGGTATGCGGGGTCTGCAGTACAAAGGACTGGTCTTGTGTGCGCAGGATCATGGTCGGTCCCTCCTTTTATGCACAGCAGTCCGGGCCTTTGCCGAAAGGCCCGGACCGGGTGTTTTCATGTCTTACGGATCATTTTTCCGCGGACTTGCGCGCGTTTAACTCGTCGGAGATCTGGGAGATCTTTTCGTCCGTCAGGATGTAGCGCTTCTTGAACCAGAAGATGGCAAACACCAGGCCCACAATGGGGATCAGGGTCATGGTCATGCGAAGGCCCATCTTCTGGGAGGCCTGAACTCCCAGGGAGTAATCGATCTCCGTGGCGGTCTCTGCGGTATCGTTGCTAAGAGCCAGCACCTGAAGCGCCAGCGCGGCGATGAGGGCGGAGATGCCGGAGGCCAGCTTCACCACGAAGGTCTGCATGGAGAAGATCACGGACTCGTCCCGTCTGCCGTTCTTCAGCTCACCGTAGTCCACGGTGTTGGCCAGGAACACGGTGGTGATGACTGCCAGCATGCCGTTGGCCGCGAAGATGAAGAAGCCGGGGATGAACAGCAGCACCACATTGGTCATGGAGGTGGAAGCCAGAAGCAGCAGGGAGATATATCCCGCGATGGCCATACCCATGCTGATAAAGTAGATCTTCACGGAGGTGAAGAATCTGCGAAGAACGGGATACAGGATCATCATAGCCAGGATCTGCACGCCGCCGCCGAAGGTGGAAAACAGGGTGTAGTCCCCTCTCCAGCCGGCGCCGCCGAAGTCATACTTGAAGAAATAGATCACCAGGTTGGAGGTGATGTAGATGGAGCAGTTCACCACCACGATGGCCACCACCACAGCCATGGCCTGATCGTTCTGGATCAGCGCCTTGAACATCTCGCCCACGGAAGCGGTCTTCATATCCACCGTGGATCTCTCCTTCACATTGATGCAGCAGATGACGGTGAAGATGACGAAGAGCACGGCCACCAGGATGGAAAAGTAGGAAAATCCGATGCGCTCCACCTCCCGGTACGGGATCCCGGCGCCGCCAACGAGATGCCCCAGTCCGGAGACGGAGATCACGGTGATGATGGTGATGATGGCAGAGCCCACACCGGCACAGGAACGTGCCAGAGTGGTGAGACCTTCCCGCTCTTTTCCGCCCTCGGTAAAGGCAGGGATCATGGACCAGTAGGGGATGTCCATCATGGTATAGGTCACGCCCCAGAGGATGTAGGTGACGGCCGCATAAGCCACCAGCCCGCTGCCGCTCATGGTGGGAGGTGCCGAGAACATCAGCCACAGCACCACGGCATTGGTGAGGGTGCCGATGAGAAGCCAGGGACGGAATTTCCCCCAGCGGGTCTTGGTCTTGGCCACAATGGCTCCCATGATGGGATCGTTGAACGCGTCAAAGACCCGGGCCACCATCAGGATCACGCCCATGGCCGCCGCGCTGACACCCAGGATATCCTGGAAATAGTAGAGCACATAGGATGCGGACAGCATGTAGACCATGTCCTTTCCCACTGCGCCCAGACCGTAGGATGCCTTGGCGGCTCCGGTCAGTTTCTGTTTTGTCTCCATAAGTTTTCCTCCCGCTTTTTATGCCTTTTTCAGGTTCATCGCCAGCTCCGCGACTTTGTATGCACCGTCATAGAGTCCGATGGATCTGTTCTTTAAAATGTTGTCGCACATCTCCTCCAGAAGCGGCGTGTTCAGGAACTGCTCCACCATCTGCAGGGTGTGAGGGATGTCTCTGCACTCCAGCGTGCCGTCTCCCATCTCGGCAGAGTGGATGGCCCCCCACATCTCGTGCTTCCCCACCCGGCGGATAAAGAGCTTCGGGATAGGATAGAAGGCCAGCTCACTGGGCTTTGTCACCAGCACATCGCTGCTTCGCATCAGAAGATTCGTACAGTACACCGCCTCGAAGATGTTCGCGTGCCAGAATCCGTGGATGCCGGTGACCTCCGTGGCCGGATCCAGGGCCGACGCGGCGAAGGCCGAGGTCTCCTTCCAGTCGCCCATGTGCTCCGCGGCCACCTCCTTCATCTCCGGGATCTCGGAAAGGAGCGCATCCCACACATTCCGGTAGTCTCCTACGTTCACATACAGAGCCGCCTTTCCGGACCGGATCAGGGGCAGCAGATACCGGATGATGGCGGCGAAGATCTCCTTCTGGGCTCCGGCGCCGCCGATGGTCAGAAGAAACCGCATGGGCTTTCCGTTTTTCCTTCTTGCAACTCTGGCAGCGCAGTCCGCCTCCAGATCCTTTACCAGCTCATGATCGATATAATGTCCGGTGTACACCAGGCTGTCCTGGGGCATGGGCCGCAGGACCTTCTCCTTTTCCATCCCGTTCAGGATCCGGTATCCCAGATAGGCGTTCCGGCACTGGATGGTATGCACGCTTCCCTCGGAGAGGTGCAGGGCCATGGGCCAGTTGTCCGGGATGGCATTCACCACATATTTCATCCCGGCGTGGATGGCCGCCTGGGCGGGCCACACATGGGTGCCCACCACCGGGATCTCCTTGGGGACGTTTCGGTAGACCGGAGCCATGAGCTCCGCGTTTTTCTGATCCGATGCATTGTAGGACAGGGCACGGAACCCCTCATAATTCATAGGTTCCCAGACCAGCCTGTTAAAGATCGGGTTTTTGGACAGCCGCGATCCCAGGCTGTAGAGATCGTTCTGTGCCCCGATGACCTTGGTGCAGGTGGTCTGGCCGTAGGAGTTTAAGTCCATCCAGTAGGGAGTGAGCCCCATGGAATGCGCCGCGGAGGCGATGGCCATGGAGATACGGTAATGACCGAAGCCCATGCGGATGTTGCCGACGATGAGTCCCTTCTCCAGGTCCCAGTCCAGCGCCGGTGCCCCCGCCTCCGGGTCATAGTGGGCATTTTGGGAAAGGTCTCCCACCAGGACGTTCCGGACTCCCAGGGTCTCTCCGATGTAGGGGTTGTTCTCAATCCGGACCGGATAATCCGCTCCGGAGTCGTCCCCGAATTTCCTTGCGTATTTGGCCTTGGACTTACAGGCCTTCCGATAGGTGCTTTCCGGCATTTCGTTGCCAAAGATTGTTTTTGATCTCTCTGTCATCTCTTCTCCCTTTGTGTCTGTTTCCGTTTTCCGCTTTTTTTGTGCCTTTCATCGAGAAGCCTTCACGGTAAAGGTGATCTTCTGCTCCTGTCCCCGGTCCGAGCGGATATAAAGCGCTCCCGCCCCGAGTCCCCCGGTGGTGCGGACATAGGTGCCTCCCATGCCGCCCTGCAGGGCAAAGACCTTCGGACCGATGATCTCCAGCGGCCCCTCTGTCTCCACCCGGATGGGATCGTTCCAGAAGGGCAGGAGGTTTCCGTATTCATCCTCCATCCGGATCCGGATCAGCGCTGCGTCGTAGGTGTGATCCGGCGTCAGGTCCGTGTGGTCCGCCTCCGCATGAAGGTGCAGCTTTGACGACGGCGCCTTGGTCAGGGTCTTTACCACCTGCCCCTGGTACACCGCCTCAAAGCGGTAGGTGGTGGCAGTGCCTCCCCAGTCTCCCACATATTTGTTGTACAGCCGCACCGCATCGCCGAAGTTCATATGATACACAAGGACTGCCTTGGCTGCCAGGAACAGGATCCTGGGTGGCAGATGCCCCATGCCGTACATGGCGGTGTGGTTCATCATCTCCTTCACCGCCGCCGCCTGGGCCGGCTTAAAATCCTCTTCCTCCTCCAGGGCGCTCCCCACGAATTCATCGATGAGGATGGGGCCGTGGGACAGGCCTTTGTAAGGGGAGTCTGCCGGGAAGTATTCCTTCAGCATCCGGTCGTTTTTGTACATCCGGACGCTGTCCGCATTGGTGTAGATCCAGGTCTGTCCCCGGTTGCAGGCGGGATGCTCGCCGATGTCCATCGTGGAGGAAAGCTCCAGCACCACTTCTTCGGCCCTCCGGGGCTGCCGCTGGCAGGCATAGACAAAGGCTGCCTGCTTCGGATTCCGGAACATGTCCATCACGCCGTGGTAGCAGATCCGGTCCCCGCTGCCGAAGTCCCGGTGGGTATTGTAGTCGAACATGCACCAGCCAAAGGATCCCGCGATGTCCTCCTGCTGCGCCACCGCATCCAGCACATTGGCATGCCGGATCGCATGCTCCCTGCGGTGTTCCTCCGCGTCATAGGACTTGGTGGGAAACATGTGTCCGTTGTATTCACTGATGAGATAGGGTCTGTCCGGGCGGGAGGTCACCTTCTTCTTTGGCTCGCATCCCGCATTGGTGCCGTCATGGACGAAATCATTGTAGGTATAGACATCCTCCAGCAGGCTGCTCTTTTTTCCGGCCCGCACACCCCCGGTGGGGCGGCTGGGATCCAGACGGTGCGCTGCTTCGTTGGTCCGTCTGTAGAATTCGTCATCGTCCGGGGATTCGTTGATCCGCACTCCCCAGAGGATGATGGAGGGGTGATTCCGGTACTGCAGCACCATCTCCTTCGTGTTTTCCACCGCCCGGTCCTTCCAGGCCGCATCGCCGATATGCTGCCACCCGGGGATCTCGGTAAAGACCAGAAGTCCCAGCTCGTCGCAGGCATTCAGGAAATGATGGGACTGGGGATAGTGGGAGGTCCGCACCGCATTCACCGCCAGTTCTTCCTTCAGGATCTTCGCATCCAGCCGCTGCATGCTCTCCGGCATGGCGTAGCCGGTGTAAGGGTAGCTCTGGTGACGGTTTAAGCCGCGGATCTTTATCTTTTCTCCGTTTAAGTAGAACCCGTCCGTGCGAAACTCCGGGAAGCGGATGCCGGTGCGCAGGGTCTGCTCATCCAGTGCCTCGGCGGTGTCCCCGTTTAACAGCTGCACGGCTACGGTATAGAGCACGGGATGCTCCGGGCTCCAAAGCTCCGCAGAAAAGGCATCCGTCTCAAAGGAAGTCTCCCCCTCCGTCTTTGCCTCATGGTCCGCAATCTGCCTCCGGGCGCCGTCCTCTGCCACCAGATACACTCTGGCCCGCAGATCCCGGTCAGCCTCCCCGGACAGGCAAAAGGAAGTCTGCAGGCGCACCTGCTGCCCGTCCCGCTTTGCATACAGGAACAGGTCCTCCATCCGCAGGGCGTCCGTTATCTCCAGATACGCTTCCCGGTAGAGTCCGCCGTAGGTCATGTAGTCCACCACAAACCCGAAGGGCGGGATGTTCAGGGATTCCCGGCTGTCCAGCCGCACGCACAGCAGATTGTCCTCCCCGATGCGAAGATGCCCCGTCAGCTCTGCGGTAAAGGCGGTATACCCGCAGGAATGCCTTGCGATCTCTTCCCCGTTTATATACACCGTCGCCTCGTGGGCTGCGCCCTGGAAGGTGACGCTGACCCGCTTTCCCCTCCAGGCTTCCGGCGCCTGAAGATGCCGCCTGTAGCCGCTCACCATCTGGTATTCGGATTCGTCGAAATAGTGAAAGGGAAGCTCTTTTACGGTATGGGGAAGTTCGGCCGGAGTCAGGGACGCCTCATCCGTCTCCGGGGAAAGAAGCGCCTCGGTAAACTGCTGCGTAAACAGCCACCCATCATTTAAATCAATCTTCTGTCTCATCACTGCCTCGCTTGATGCCGTTTACGATGATATCCACCACCTGATCAAGGGCTTCGGTGTAGGTAAGCTTATTGCGGATCAGGATATCCCGGCGGAAGAACTGCTCCAGAGAAGACTCCAGCATCATCTTCACAATGGGGATACTGACGGGGCGCACCACGCCCTCTTCGATACCGCGCTCAATGAGCTCGATGGTCTTCTCCCACCCCGTCTCCAGGCGCTGCTCCACCTGGGCATAGATGGTGGGGAATTTATCCGCCAGCATGTAAAGCTGCCGGAAATCCACTTCCCGGTACCCTGCGGGCAGGACCCCCAGGATCTCCCGGATCTTCTCGACGGTGGAGAGCTCTTCGTTTTGCAGGACCTCCTCTTCGCTCCGTTTGATGGAGTCGAAGAGATAATCCACCATGGCGAGGAACAGCTCCTCCTTCTCCCGGAACACGGTGTAGATGGTCTTTTTGCTCATCCCCAGCTCATGTGCCAGATCATCCATGGTAAATTTCAGGCCTTTTTTGTTGAAAACGCGGATCGTGCCTTCGAGAATGGTATTTTGGAGTTGTTTTTCATCTGTCATGGCGTCACCTTTTTTGAGCGGAAACTCGAAACTGATTTTCTGATTGCAGTTTCCATTATAGAGAGTCCTTGTCGGATGCGCAAGTGAGCGAAATCACCAAAGATTCGGGAGCTTTTTTGTTGATTATGTCTAAAAGGATTAAGGAAACGGGAAAACGAGAATTCCCCGTCGGAAGGGAACAAAAAACCGGCTCCGCGAAAAGCGAAGCCGGTCCATATCGGTCTGTATCGGTTCTGTCGGCAGATCCTGCTCTTTGTGCTTACTTCTTCAGCAGCAGGCTCTGACCCGTCATCTCCTTGGGCTGGGGCAGATCCATGATCTGCAGAAGGGTGGGTGCGATATCGCAGAGCCGTCCGCCCTCCCGGAGGGTGTAGGCCGGATCGTAATTGTACAGGATAAAGGGCACCGGATTGGTGGTGTGGGCCGTGTGAGGCTCGCCGGTCTCATAGTTCACCATCTGCTCGCAGTTCCCGTGATCCGCACAGATAAAGAGGACGCCGTCCATCTTTTTCACCGCTTCCACAGCCGCGCCCACGCAGGCATCGATCCGCTCCACGGCGGCGATGGCTGCCTTCAGCACACCGGTGTGACCCACCATGTCGGGGTTTGCGAAGTTGATGATCACCACATCATACTTGCCGGAGGTGATGGCTGCATCCAGCTTCTCGCTGACTTCCGGAGCGCTCATCTCGGGCTTCAGATCATAGGTGGCCACCGCAGGGGAGTTCACCAGGATCCGGTCCTCTCCCTCATTGGGCTCCTCCAGACCGCCGTTAAAGAAGAAGGTCACATGTGCGTACTTCTCGGTCTCGGCGATGCGCAGCTGCTTCAGGCCGTTGGCTGCCAGGTACTCGCCCAGGGTGTTCACGATCTCCTCTTTCTTGAAGGCCACAAACTTGTTGGGGATGGTCTCGTCATAATCCTTGAAGCACACGTAGGTCAGCGGCATGAAGCCATTGGCTCTCTTTAAATACTTGATGCACTTCGTATCGGAAGCGTCACCGGGCTGCGCTGCGATATCCTCGTCGGTGAAGCAGAAGGCCTTGGTGATCTCACGGGCTCTGTCGGGGCGGAAGTTAAAGAAGATCACGGAGTCATTGGGCTTTACCACGGAAACGGGATTTCCCGCTTCGTCGGTGATGACGGTGGGCAGGACGAACTCATCTGTGACACCATTGTCATAAGAATCCTGCATGGCCTGCACGGGATCCGTAGCCTTCACGCCCTCACCCAGCACCAGGCTGTCGTACGCCTTCTGGATGCGATCCCAGTTATTGTCTCTGTCCATGGCGTAGTAGCGCCCGGAGAGAGATGCCACCTTGCCCACGCCGATCTCGGCCGCCTTATCCACCAGTGCCTGCAGGTAGTCCTTTCCGCTGGCAGGGGGCGTATCTCTGCCGTCAAAGAAGGGGTGGAGGTACACCCGCTCAAAGTTCTGGCGCTTGCACAGCTCCAGGATGGCGTACAGATGGGTGTTGTGGCTGTGGACACCGCCGTCGGAGAGAAGGCCCCAGACATGCAGGTCGGAATTGTTCTTTTTGCAGTTGTCGATGGCCCGGAGCAGCTCCTCGTTCTCAAAAAACACGCCGTCTTCGATGTACTTGGTGATCAGGGTGAGATCCTGATAGATGATCCGGCCGGAGCCGATGTTCATATGTCCCACCTCGGAATTGCCCATCTGTCCGTCGGGCAGTCCCACGGCCAGACCGGAAGCATATCCCTTCACAAAGGGACACTCTGCCTCCAGGCGATCGATCACCGGGGTCTTGGCCATGGCGACGGCGTTGGATTCCGGGTTCTCGGACAGGCCGAAGTCGTCCAGTACCATTAATACCACAGGTCTTTGCTTCATGATGTTCTCCTCTCGCTGTGGGGCTTTCGAAAAAGCCTCCTGTCACACAAAAACAGTCCGGCTGCGCCAAAGAGCAGCAGGGCTGTTTTCTAAGGTCTGCAATGCAAGTATTATAAATCG
>JAFYFY010000239.1 GCA_017543485.1 Lachnospiraceae bacterium
AGCTTTCGGCTCTGCGGGAGGCCGCATGGGATCTGTCCACGGAAAAAAAGCACACAAGTGCCAGCAAAAGAACGGTCAGGACCGCAACAAGGATCACCGGGGTCTTTTTCATGCGCTTCCTCCATGGAGCGGGCAAACACATGCCCGCAGTCTGTTAGATTTTACCATACTTTTGCATCAAAGACCATAAAAATGCCCAAATCCGCACTTGATTGCCCCTGCTTTTTCGTTTAGGATGAAGAAAGCGTAAAAAAGGAAGTGACAAAACATGCTGTTATCCTGTCAGAATCTCTCAAAAGAATATGTCACCGGTCCGGTGCTCTCGGGCATCAGCTTCCATCTGGACCGGGGTGAAAAAATGGCCATCGTCGGCATCAACGGAGCGGGCAAGACCACGCTCCTTCGCATCCTCCTGGGGGAGGTGACCCCCGAGGAGGGAAGCGTCACCTGGCAAAAGGACGTGCGAACCGGATATCTGGCCCAAAACGATACCGTGGACAGCTCTCTCACCCTCTACGAGGAGGTTCTCTCCGGATGCAGCCGTCTGGTGGAATTTGAATCCCGGCTCTCCGAGATGGAGCGGATGATGGAGCAGGCATCAGGGGATGCTCTGACGGAGCTCATGGAGCGCTACGAACAGACCAGACACCGCTTCGATCTCATGGGAGGATATTCCTTCCGAAGCGAGATCATCGGGGTCTTAAAGGGCCTGGGCTTTGCGGAGGAGGATTTTTCCCGAAGTGTCACCACCCTCTCCGGCGGTCAGAAGACCCGTCTGGCTCTGGGCAAGCTCCTTCTGGGAAAGCCGGACCTGCTGATCCTGGATGAGCCCACCAACCATCTGGATATGAACTCCACAGCCTGGCTGGAGGAATATCTGCGCTCCTACAGCGGAGCGGTGCTCCTGGTGTCCCACGACAGGTATTTTCTGGACCGCCTGGCCCGGAAGATCCTGGAGCTGGAAAACACAAAGGGCCGGGTCTATGAAGGCAATTATTCGGACTACGCGAAAAAGAAAAAGCAGCTCCGGGAGGCGGCGCTGAAGGCCTGGATGAACCAGCAGAGCGAGATCCGCCACCAGGAGGAGGTCATCGAAAAGCTCCGGTCCTTCAACCGGGAAAAATCCATCAAACGCGCGGAGAGCCGGGAAAAGGTTCTGGAAAAGACGGTCCTTCTGGAGCGTCCCGAGGAAGTGGATTCGCGGATGCACCTGTCCCTGTCCCCGGACCGGATCAGCGGAAACGATGTCCTGTCCATCGAAGGACTGTCCAAAGCCTTCGGAGACCGGACCCTCTTTACGGATCTGTCCATGGACTTAAAGCGCGGCGAGCACGTGGCCCTCATCGGCGACAACGGTACCGGGAAGACCACTCTCCTCAAGATCCTGAACGGACTGGAGACCCAGGATGCGGGCAGCATCCGGCTGGGCACCAATGTGGAGATCGGATACTACGATCAGGAGCATCAGCTGCTGCATCCGGAAAAGACCATCTTTGAAGAGCTCTCCGACGAATACCCCGGGATGACCGTGACCAGGATCCGAAACACGTTGGCTTCGTTTCTCTTTACCGGAGATGATGTGTTCAAAAAGATCAGCTCCTTAAGCGGCGGGGAACGGGGCCGGGTGGCCCTGGCCAAGCTCATGCTCACGGGGTGCAATTTTCTGATCCTGGATGAGCCCACCAACCATCTGGACATTGATTCCAAGGAGATCCTGGAGGATGCACTCCTGTCCTATGAGGGCACCGTCCTTTGTGTCTCCCACGACCGGTATTTCATCAACCGCATCGCCACCAGGATCCTGGACCTGCGGGGCAGCAGTCTGACCTCTTATCTGGGAAATTATGATGACTACCTGGAAAAGCGCGCGCAGCAATCCGCCGCTTCTTCCGCCGCTGTCATAACAGCCGGGCCCGGGCAGCAAAAAGTGCCGGTCTCCGGCTCCCCCGATACGCCGGACGCATCCGCTTCCGGATCCGCCGACTGGAAGGCGCAGAAGGAGGAACAGGCCAGAAGGCGCAAGCTGGAAAATGAACTGAAAAAGTGCGAAGAACGGATTGAGGAACTGGAGGGGCTCCTCGCCCGGACCGATGAAGAGCTCTCGGATCCGGAAAATGCCTCCAACGCGGAAAAGCTCCGGTCCCTCACCGAAAAACGGGAGGAACTGGAGCTGTCTCTGGAACGGGAAATGGAAAACTGGGAAAAGCTTTCGGAGGAGGTGCAGTCTTAGGACTGCAGCTCCTTTTCCAGGCTCTCCCGGATGGCCTTGATGAATCCCAGGCTGTCCAGGATCACGGGGTCCTTGCAGGTGGAAATGAGGGACAGGGATTTTGTCATCTTCCCCTCTTCGATGGTGCGGATGCAGGCACGCTCCAGCTTTTCGCCGAAGGCGGTGAGCTCCCGCAGGTCGTCCAGCTCTCCCCGCTTCTTCAGGGCTCCGGTCCATGCGAAGATGGTGGCGATGGAGTTGGTGGAGGTCTCCTCTCCCTTCAGATATTTGTAATAATGTCTCTGGACGGTGCCGTGGGCCGCCTCGTATTCGTAGGCTCCGCTGGGGGAGACCAGCACGGAGGTCATCATGGAGAGATCTCCGTATGCGGTGGCCACCATATCCGACATCACATCCCCGTCATAGTTTTTGCATGCCCAGATAAAGCCGCCCTCGGAGCGGATCACCCGCGCCACGGCGTCATCGATCAGGGTATAGAAATAGGTGATTCCCAGCTCCTCAAAGGTCTTTTTGTACTCGGCATCGTAGATCTCCTGAAAGATGTCCTTAAAGGTGTGATCATACTTTTTCGAGATGGTATCCTTGGTGGCAAACCACAGATCCTGCTTTGTGGAGACCGCATACCCGAAGCAGGCTCTCGCAAAGCTGGCGATGGATTTCTCCGTATTGTGGATCCCCTGCAGGATCCCGGGTCCGTCAAACTCGTGGATGGTCTCCCGGATCTGGGTGCCGTCCGCAGCGGTGTAGACCAGCTCCGCCTTTCCGGGGCCGGGGACCTTGATCTCCACATTTTTGTACACATCCCCATAGGCATGACGGGCCAGGGTGATGGGCTTTGTCCAGTTCGATACATAGGGTACGATGCCCTTCACCAGGATGGGTGCGCGAAACACCGTTCCGTCCAGGATGGCCCGGATGGTTCCGTTGGGGCTCTTCCACATCTCCTTCAGACCGTACTCCTCCACCCGTGCTGCATTGGGGGTGATGGTGGCGCATTTGACCGCGACTCCCAGCCGCTTCGTGGCATTGGCGCTGTCCACCGTCACCTGATCATCCGTGTCATTCCGGTTCTTCAGTCCCAGATCGTAATACTCCGTCTTCAGATCGATATAGGGGAGCAGGAGCTCCTCCTTGATCATCTGCCAGAGGATTCTGGTCATCTCATCCCCGTCCATCTCCACCAGGGGGGTTTTCATCTGAATCTTGTCCATCGGGATCCCTCCTTCGTTTTGCATCCGTAAGTTACAGGCGTTTGTCATCATCCGAAAGCCGGATCAGCCCGTTCTCCACCATGTTTTTGTATGCATTGATCAGGTGCTGATGTGCCAGTTCCTCCGCCCGGTCCGCATCTCCGGCCTTGATGGCCTCCAGGATGGCTTCGTGCTCCAGGTTGGATTTCGGTCCCCGGGCGGCACTGGAAAGGGTGCGCTTCCGGATCCGCAGCACATATTGATGATAGTCCTTCAGCTGATGCTCCAGCATCTTGCTGTTGCAGGCCTCGTAGATGATTTCATGAAAGCGGTTGTCCAGGTCGAACATCTGCTCCAGATGCCCTTTCTCCGCATGGAACTTGGCCAGGTATACATTCTCCTCCAGCTCCTCCAGCTGCTCATCGGAGATGTGCAGGGTCGCCCATCTGGCAGCCAGTCCTTCCAGTCTGGAGCGGATGATGTAGATGTCCCGCACGTCCTCGTCGGTGATCCCCACCACATAGGCGCCCTTGTTGGGGATGATCTGGATCAGTCCCTCCAGCTCCAGCTGACGGAAGGCCTCCCGCACAGGGGTACGGCTCACACCCAGCTCCTCGCCGATGGTCACCTCCCGCAGTTCTTCGTGCTCCTGATACTTTCCGCTGAGGATATCCTCCCGGAGCCGGTGAAACACCCTGCCCCGGAGAGAATACTTATCTGTCACTTCTTCTTTGACATTCTTTGCATTCATTCTCAGTTTCCCGCCCCTAACCGCAGTGGATCGGGGCTTCTCCTTCTGGATGATTGTATACAAAGATACATCTTATGTCAAGAACAGATGGCGAACTTGTGCTCTGCGCTGTCGAAAAAATACAGATGATCCGACAGGACTTCCTCCGCGGGAACCTCGGTCCGGTTCACCTCCCGGATCATCTCCCCCAGATATTCCGGGGAGACCTCCGGATCGGCCCGCAGGATCAGCAGTTCGTTCACGGAGCTGGGGATGATGTACAGATTCCCTCCCACCGTTTCGCTCAGCTTCGAGACCACCCCGGGATACAAAATGGCGGAGGCCCCGTAATAGCAGTTTTTGTTGGTGAGCACATGGAACCAGGTCCCTCCCGGGAACTCCCGTTCCACCGTCTCCAGCGGCAGCCCCAGCCGCTCCGCAAAGATCTCCGCCATGGGCCGCAGGGATGCCGGAAGGCATTTCGGTGCGGCTTCGGAGGCTGCCTGCATCAGCTCCGAGGTGCCGATCTCCCAGATCTCCAGATGGGAATTGCGGATCAGCACCGATGCATTCATCTCCCCTCCGGTATCAGGAAGCAGATAAAAAAAGACAATGGCCAGATCCAGAAAGGGCAGGAAGGGGACCTGACGCAGGAGCTCCTCATTCTGCTCTCTGCCGATGAGCCGCAGGCAGATCCCGCTTCTGACCTTTTCAAAATCCAGGTAGAAGTCCAGATCCGGCTCCTCCTCCGGTTCGCACCTTTTCAGGATCTCACAGACCGTGTCCAGGATGACGCTCTCCGGGACACCCCTTTCCAGCTTCCGGTAGAAAGGCTCCAGGTACAGATTCGGAGCCATCTTCCCTCCCTTTTTCCTTGCACTGATCCCCCGGCGGATCACGCCGTTATTCTGCAGCATCTCGGACCGGCTGATCTCATACCCGTCCCCAAAGCGTTCTCTGACGGTGGTTTCCGCCAGTTCGCAAAATTCCATCAGATCCATAGATTTCCTCCTTTTGTTCATCGGGAATAGACACACAAAAAAGACCGCACTCCCGAATGGCAATGCGGTCTTCCCGATGACAAAAATGGTGAGGCTTACACTCTGGAGAGGTACTCTCCGGTGCGGGTGTCGATCTTGATCTTGTCACCCTGCTCCACAAACAGCGGAACCTGTACAACTGCGCCGGTCTCCACGGTGGCGGGCTTGGATGCGCCCGTTGCGGTATCGCCCTTGAATCCGGGCTCGGTATCGGTGATCACCAGCTCCACGAAAAGAGGGGGCTCGATGGAGAACACGCTGCCGTTGTGAGAACAGACCTTGCACATGTCGTTCTCCTTCACAAAGGTCAGTGCGTCACCGATCATATCCTGATTCAGTGCGACCTGCTCATAGTTCTCCGTATCCATGAAGTAATACAGATCCCCGTCATTGTACAGATACTGCATATCCTTTCTGTCGATACGCGCCTGAGGGCACTTCTCGGTGGGGCGGAAGGTTCTCTCTACCACGCCTCCGTTCTTGATATCCTTGAGTTTGGTGCGGACAAATGCTGCACCCTTTCCGGGTTTCACATGCTGGAACTCGATGATCTGATAGACATTGCTGTCCAGCTCAATGGTCACACCATTTCTGAAGTCACCTGCAGAAATCATTTTCTTTCCTCCTAGCTTGACTGACGTATAATCCTATCACATTCTAACGGAAAAACTTTCGGATTTCAACTCTTTTTTTCCATGCGTTCTTTTTCAATACAGTACTCGATGGCCTGCAGATATCCCTGCAGTCCCTGACCGTAGATCTGTTTGTCGCAGGCGGGGGCCGTGACGGAGATTTTCCGAAACTCCTCTCTCGCCGTGATGTCCGAAATGTGGATCTCCACCTTGGTCATCTCCACGGAGGCCAGCGCATCATGGATCGCATAGCTGTAATGGGTATAGGCTCCCGGATTGATGATGATGGCACGGGTGCCGTCGAAATACGCTTCCTGGATCCTGTCAATGATGGCACCCTCGTGATTGCTCTGAAAACATTCGATCTCGCAGCCGGTCTCTCTGGCCTTCTCTTCGATCAGGTTCACAAGATAGGAATAGTCCTGGGTGCCGTAGATCTTTTTTTCACGGATTCCCAGAAAGTTCAGATTGGGTCCGTTCACCACCAGTATCTTCATCACACAATTCCTCATTTCCCGTCTCTCGCAGGATCCGCGAGACCACCTCCTGCTGGGACAGGCCGTCCACCTCCACCGTGATATCGGCACATCTGGCGTAGGCCGGTTCCCGCTCTCCCAAAAGCTTTCGGATCTTTGCATACGGGTCGTCACACTGAAGGAGAGGCCTTCTGGTATCCCCTTTCAGCCGTTCATATACCGCCTCGGGGGAGATTTTCAGATAGACCACGGTGCCGCATTTTTTGATGAGGGGCTGGTTTCGCAGCTGCACCGGAGTTCCGCCTCCCAAGCTGTAGATTTTCGGCTTGTCATCCTTCATGATGCGGTAGAGCATTTCGGTCTCCATCCGGCGAAAGGCGCTCTCCCCTTCCTCGTCGAAGATCTGCCGGATGCTTTTTCCGGCGCTCCTCTCGATGAGCTTGTCCGTGTCCTCCACGGACACCTGCAGCTTATAGGAAAGCCGCAGCCCCACCGAGGTCTTGCCGCTGCCCATAAAGCCGATCAGGATCAAATGTCTGCCAAGTGGTTTCATGTCAGTTCTCTTCCAGTTTTCTAAGTACCTTTGCGGCTTCCTCGTCCGTGATGGCTCTTCCGGTCCACAGCTCATAGGCGATGATCCCCTGAAAGAGCAGCATCCGGTATCCGTTAAAGGCCTGTGCCCCCGCCTGCCTGCAAAGTCTCATAAATTCGGTCTGTGCCGGCCGGAAGATCAGATCATATCCCACCTTCACCTGCTGATAGAATGCGGGATCCGTCACCGGTGCCTCTCCTTCCTTCGGACTCATGCCCACACTGGTGGTCTGGAAGACGATCCTTTTTTCTCCGGCGCACAGATCCGGCAGTTCCTCATATCCCGTCGCCCTGCAAAAGGTTCTCCCGGCTGTCCGGTTTGCGGTATCAGCCAGCTCCTGCGCTCGGTCCCTGCTCCGGTTGCAGATGGTGACCCCCGCAGCCCCCAGCTGCAGCATCAGCATCACCACCGCTCTGGATACGCCTCCGGCTCCCAGCACCAGCACATCCTCTCCCGTAACGGAGACACCGTCATAGGAAAGGGCCCGTCCCAGCCCCGGCAGATCCGTGTTGTATCCCTTAAAGCCGCCTTCCATCCGGACCAGGGTATTCACGGCCCCCACCTGCTTCGCTGCTTCGTCGATCTGTGTCAGATACGGGATCACGGCCTGTTTATAGGGGATGGTGACGTTCAGCCCCAGGAGATTTAATCCGTAGGCCCCCCGGATGGCTGTTTCCAGGTGCTGTGGCTCCACGTGAAAGGCCGCGTAGGCGATATTTTCCCCGGTAAGGAGCGACAGCGTGTTGTGGATCAGAGGAGATGCCGTATGCTCCACCGGATGTCCGATGAGTCCGCAGACTCTTGTGGTTCCGTTTATCTCCATTCCTGTGAGGTCTCCTTCCTCCTTCTCTTCATCCGCCTGTGATAGCAGAAGAGCACCACGGCCTCCAGCCTTCTTTTGAGGACGATCTGGATCTCCTCCTTCGGGTGGATGGGCTTTGTCAGGATGCAATGGATCCCGCATCTTTTTGCCCCCCAGATATCGGTGAAGATCTGATCCCCCACAAACAGGGTGGCCTGCGGGTCCGTGCCCAGCATGCGCATGGCCTGCCGGTAGCCCTGCTTCTTCGGCTTTCCCGCTTTGCAAAGATACAGAGAGTCCGTGGCCTTCGCAAAAGGCTCCACCCGGGGTTTTTTGTTGTTGGACAAAAAGACGGTGCGAAATCCCAGGTCATGCAGCCTTTGAAACAGGGCCACAGCCCTCTCATCCGCCGGTGCCCCGTGGGGCACCAGCGTGTTGTCGATGTCATAGATGATCCCCCGGTATCCCCTCTCATAGAAGGCTTCGTAAGGGATCCCGTACGCCGATGCCATCTCCTCATCCGGGTACAGATTTTCAAACAGGCTTCTCAATCGTTTTTCCTTTATCCTTTTCCTGTTACGGCGCCCGGTAGGCAAAGGTGACCTGAATATCCGGGATCTTCTCCTCTGTCACCGCATCCAGCGGGGTCGGTGTCACCCCCTCCGTACTTCCGTCCGGAGTCCGGATCCGGTCCGGCACCTGGGATACCCAGCCGTTGTAGAGATTGACCCGGGTACAGATCCCGTCATCACTGGAGGTATAGGGCTCTCCGGAAAGCGTCACCGCCTCTCCCCCGATGAGGACCTCCAGGATCTCCACCGTATAGCCGGGATAGAGCTTTTCGCCGTTGGCGATACCCAGCGCGGAGAAGGTGATGCCTCCGGCGTATCCGCCGCTCACCCCCGAAAAATCCAGGGAGACGGTATAGGTCCCCTCCCCGGTGATCTGCGCATCCACCGCCTCGATGCCGGCGGTCTTCGTGGTGGGATCATACACATCTCCCACACTGTACTGGACGCTCCAGTCGGAGGAGGTGTACATGATCCAGGCCACTGCCTCATCCTCCGGAAGGGAGAATCCCTCCTGGGCATTTTCCAGCGCCTTATCCATGGAGGTGCGGGCTTTTTGCGCCACCTCCTCCCTGGTGAGATTTTCCTCCTGTGCCCGGGCGTATTTCTGATACAGGCGCATCATGTCATTGTCCGCGACCCTGCACTCAGCCTTGCTGTAGAGGAAATTCGTATCCCACAGCATGGGAACATAGCCGTAGAGATTGCAGTTGTCCAGCAGGTTTGCGGTGTATTCCGGCGCCCCTTCCTTCAGACCGCCCTCCGCGGAGGCGGATACCACACCGTACTCTCCGATGATGACACCGTACCCCGCATCGGTGAACTTCTGCATCTTCGCCAGGGTGGCGTTCATGTCTTCATAATCGTCCCGGGTCCCCCAGGAGGCGATGGAATCAAAGATGCAATATCCGGAGGGGTCGTAGTGATGGACGGAGATCAGGAGTTTGCTCTGCGCACTGTCCGAGGGCATCTGAAAACGGCTGTCACAGGGGTTTGAAATTTCCGTTCCGAAACCAGCGATGAGCAAAAACCGCTGGGCGTTGTTTCCTCCCGTGGAACGCACTGTGTCCACAAAGGCCTGGTTGATCCGGTTGGCCTCGGAGAAACACTCCGCATCCGTCAGATGTCCCGCATCCTTTACCAGGGTCTGCATATCCGGGTAGGCGTCATTCAGACGGTATCCCACTTCCTCATTTGCGGACTCAAAGAT
>JAFYFY010000240.1 GCA_017543485.1 Lachnospiraceae bacterium
AGACCGCCAATATCCATCAGACCGCCTTCGACGGCTGCTATCAGCTGGTGATCCATGCACCGGAAGGGTCCTATCCCTACAATTACGCACAGGATTTCTATATCCGTCAGAAGGATTTTCCGGAGTATGAGGATCTCTCGGATCTGATCCCGGACACCACTCCCAATGTGCCGGACAAACCGGAAGAAGAGCAGAGCGGGGAGTCCTCCGGGGAAAAACAGGAGGAGGCGCCGTCCCCCACCTTCCATATGACCCAGAGAAGCGACGGGACCTACACCGCCACCGTGGAGGGCGCGGATGAGGGCACCATCTCTTCGGTACACGTGGTGGACAATTCCGCCGTGTTCTTTATGGACAACCGAAAACCCACCGTCTTTTCCGGCAATGCCGCTCTGGAGGAACTGGGGCTCGGGGAAGAGGAACCGGAGGAAGCCGGGGCGGAAGAGGAGGGGAATGTCCCTGTCAAGGTGCGGAATCTGATCCCCAAGTATACCGTCGTGGATGGACAGATCGTGGCAGATCACGCCTTTTATCAAAGCGGAAATGTGACGGAGCTGGATTTACCGGAGACCATCCGGGAGATCGGAGAATTCGCCTATGCCAGAAGCGCTCTGCAAAGTGCGAAGATCCCGGCAGGTACCGAGAGGATCGATTACGGTGCCTTTTATCACTGCGACGATCTCACGGATGTGGAGATCCCGGATACCGTTTCCAAGGTGGAACCCAATGCCTTTGCCAGCACCGGATGGGTTCGGGAGTTTTTCGACCGGGGCCCTGAAGGCGGGGATGCGGATTTTCTGGTAAGCGGCGGCGTGCTGGCGGCTTACAAAGGAGATTCGGAGGCAGTGGTGGTTCCGGAAGCGGTGCGCATCATCGCAGCAGGCGTTTTTGAAGGGCATGAGGAGATCGCTTCCGTTTCTCTCCCGGATTCTCTGACGAGGATCGGAGAGCAGGCCTTTTATGGATGCCACGGATTAAAGATCGTGACCTTCGGAAAAGACCTGACCGCCATCGAAGATCGTGCCTTTTTGCAGTGCCCCCTGGCGCAGGTACAGCTCCCTGCATCCCTGAAAAGTCTGGGGATCGGTGCATTTGAAGAACTGACGGAGGTTGCTTTCGAGGGAGAGCAGCCTGCCGTTACCTATGAAACCACGGCGCAGCGGCTTTCCAACAAAGATCTGCGCATCCGTACGGAAGGGATCGTCTCCGGCGTGGATCTGAGCAGTCTCCCTGCTTCGGCGGGTGTGGCACTGACAGGGCAGACGGGAATCTATGCGGAACTCTCCGGTGCGGATGAGGGATATGTGCTGACGGTGATCCGAAAGCCTTCCGATGAAGAACTGGCTGCAGCCCTTCGCCGGGCCCAGGGCTTCGTGGGCGATTACGGATTTTCGGAAGAGGGTGCACAGGTGTATGAGGTTTCTATGACGGACGGCACCGGGATCCCCATCACCAGACTGGGAAAACAGGTGCTGACCCTGGCGATCCCCATGGAAGACGGACTAAAGGGGAGCGTGCCGGCGGTGCTGACCGTGGACCGAAACGGCCAGTTAGAGCTTCTTCCCAGCGAGACCGTGCGCTATGAAGACCGGACATATGTCCGGTTTGAGACCACTCATCTTTCGCCCTTCGAGATCTGCGCGACTTCGGAGGCTTTGGGAGAGGAACAGATCATCACCTCCGATGTGATCCTGGAATCTCTTGCAGCGCCTCCTGTGGGAGAGGGGACGGATCTGACTCCCAAGACATTTCAGGAAAGGCTCCGCCTGTGGGCTGCCGGCATTGGCGCGGTGAGACTCCTTGTGGCGGGCGCACTGATTCTATGCGGATTTGGAATGATCCTCTGGAGAGGAAAAAAGATCTGACGGAAGGCTGCCGCCTGTTTTTCCTATGCGGGCTCTGCACTGCCGTACTGGCAGCCTTCGGTCTCTACAGATGCGGGATCTATCCCGGAAGCGAAAACACACTGCTTTGCTTTGATACGGCAGAGCAGTTTGTGTCTTTTTTTGCATCCCTGAGACAGATCCCCGGCGGCGAAGGGAGTCTGTTTTACAGCTGGTCCGAAGCCCTGGGAGGAAATTATTACGGGCTCTACGCTTACTACCTGGCCAGCCCGTTTTCCTGGCTCACCTGCCTGTGGCCCCTGGAAAAGCTTCCAGATGCCATTTACGGGATCTGCCTGTTAAAGCTGTCTCTGTGTGCGGGAACGGAAAGTCTGTTCCTGCGCTGCTTTTTGAAAAAACGAAAGAAATGGATCCTTTTTTTCAGTCTGTGCTACAGCCTGTCTGCGGCTGCGGTTTCTTTTCTGTTCCTGCCCATGTATCTGGACGCGCTGATCTTTCTGCCCCTCATCGCACTGGGCATCCGAAGGACGATCCTTGAAGAAAGGCTCAGCCTTCTGTATCCGGTATCTTTATGTCTTTGTATCCTCACCCATTATTATTCCGGATTTATGATCTGTATCTTTGCGGGCTTCTATGCACTGCATTGTCTGGCAGAGTCCGGGTTTCGCCGGGGGAAGCTTCTGCGGTTTGTGTGGCAGAGCATCAGCGCAGGGATGGCTGCCATGCCGGTCCTCCTTCCGGTTCTGTATGATCTGTCCGGGGGCAAGGGGACGGATGGCGGCGTCTATTCTGACGGATCCTTTCTGGTGGTGCGTCCCGTTTCTTTTCTCAAAAGCTTCCTGCCCGGGCAGTACGGCTCTTTTTTGAGCGACGGGGCCCCGGAAGTGTTCTGCGGGAGCATCTGTCTGCTGCTTGCGGGGTATGCCCTGTACCGAAACCGAAAAAAACCGGAAGGGAAAACGGCTGCGCTTCTGTGCATCCTGTTTCTCGCCAGCTTCCTGTGCAGACCGCTCTACCGGATCTGGCACGGCTTCCGGGATCCGGTGGCATATCCGCACCGGTTTGCTTTTTTGTGGTGTTTCTTTTTGATCCAACTGGCAGCTGCCGGGCTTGAGGACCTTCGGATCCCGGGGGGTGCCGGGCCAAGTGCGGACCAAGCGAAAGGAAGTGGAGAAGAGCCCGGAAGGATCCTGCATGCAGCCGGACCGGCTTTGCTGTGGATTCTCACGGCTGCGGGACTTTTGCTTACCGAAACCTCCATCGTTCGCGGGATCTACGGCGAAGTCAATAAGATCGGCAGGTCCGAATATGTGCTTTTTCTGGAGACCACCATGCCGGTCCTTGCGGAAACAAGATCCCTGGATGCGCAGAGCGGCAGGGTCTTTTCCCGGACGGAAGCCGATTTCGGACTGACCTCCAATGACGCCCTGATGCTTGGATATCGCGGGATCACCTGCTTTTCCTCCACCTATCACGGGGATCTTTTGAAGCTTTTGAAATCCCTGGGGCTCCTGCAATATCATTACAAAACCTATCATGACGGCAGCACCATCCTGACGGACAGTCTTTTTGGCATCCGGTATCTTCTGTGCAAATATCCCTATCCGGGTGGCTATGCGGAAGGGTATTCCAACGGGTTTGCCAAGCTATGCATCAATGAAGACGCACTGGATCTGGGGCTTCGGGTTTCTGCCCCCGGAACCGTGCCGGAGGGGGATTTTGGACCGGAGAATCAGAATCTCCTGGCAGGGGAGCTGACCGGAGATGCGGAGCAGGTCTTTGTCCCGGCCCCCTTTCAGGCTGGCTGGGAACGGCTCCCTTATGCGAAATGGCAGGAGGATGTGCAAAAGTTCGATCTGGATTACGGCTTGCAGGGGAGTGTCACCTTCACCGCACAGGAAGCGGGAGATTATTACCTCGCCATCCGGATCCTGCCGGAGGAAGAACTCACCTATGAGGAGAAGGAAGCCGCAGGTGTCATCAGCGTAACGGTAAACGAAGTCCCCATGGCCGCCTTTACCGGATATCACAGAGCCTATAACGTTTATCTCGGTTCCTTCGATGCGGGGGAGGCCGTGCAGGTTCTCGTGGACGGAGCGGATAAAGAGCGGGAGATGCGGCTGTACCGGGTGGATGCGGAAAACTATCAAAACCTGATCCGAAAGATCCGGGGCAATGCGTTTCATACCGTCCGTCTGGAGGGCCGGCATGTTTCGGGAGATCTGCCGTCTGGAGACGGAGCGTTTGCGGTCTTTACGATCCCCTATGATGAGGGATGGCACATCTATGTGAACGGCCGGAGAGTCCGTCAGGTTCCTGCATTCGGAGCACTGACCGCCGTGCCGGTACCGAAGGAAGCGGTACAGATCTCCTTTTCCTATTGGCCAAGAGGCCTGACAGAGGGGCTTCTGTCGGCATTTTTCGGGATCTGTATCTGGACTGCGGCTGCTGTCGGAGAACGGCGCATCAATCGCCCGGACCTCAAGGAGGAGCCGCAAAAGAGGTTTCAAAAGCACCAAAACGTGGTAAAATAATCTATTATGGCTGGAAATAAAAAGAGCGACTGGTTCGAAGTGAGCGGATATGCATTCTCCACAAAGGAAGATGCCGCCCTGGCCGAATCGGAGCGAAAGAAAATCGAATATCTGCGGGCACATATGGACACCAGGCAGCCGGAGACGGTTCTGGCGCTTTATAAAAAGATGCTGTCGGAGCGTTTTTTTCGGACGCCCATCGGAAATGATTTCCTGAAGGAACTCCATGATTATCTGATCGAACAGGCGGATTATCCCGAGGACGCCATCGGAGCCATTCTCATTTATCAAAGCTATGAGGCCCCCATCCGGGAGAATGCGAAACAGACGGCAGCCAGGATAAAGCCCTCCGACAAGAAGGAAAAGCAGAAGATCTCGCCGCTTTTCGTATCCGTGGTGATCAATATCGTGCTGGTCATCGGTGTCATCGCCATGTTCTGGATCGCGGTAAATACCGATGTGCCAAATATCCTGAATTATGAGAAGGTTTTGACGGACAAATATGCGGTCTGGGAACAGGACCTGACGGAGCGGGAGCAGGACCTGCGTCTCAGGGAACTGGAACTGGCACGGGAAGTGGAGGAGTTTTCGAGAAATGGGAACTGATCTTCAGAAGATCCTGGTGGTGGATGATGAAGCGCGTATGAGAAAGCTGGTTTCGGACTTTCTCGGGAAAAGCGGATTTCTGGTGCTGGAAGCGGGAGACGGCGAGGAAGCCGTTGATCTGTTTTTTGCCAATAAGGATATCAGCCTCATTGTTCTGGATGTAATGATGCCGAAGATGGACGGCTGGGAGGTATGCAAGGAGATCAGACAGTATTCCCAGGTGCCCATCATCATGCTCACCGCCAGGGCGGAAGAACGGGATGAATTAAAGGGGTTCTCCCTGGGGGTGGATGAATATATCGCCAAACCCTTCAGTCCGAAGATCCTGGTAGCCCGCATCGAAGCGGTGCTTCGCCGGGCCAATCCGGATGGCGGGGCGCAGGAGCTGGTCTGTGGGCACATCCGCATCGACAAGGCCGCCCATGCGGTATTTGTGGACGGTCAGAGCGTGGAGCTGAGCTTCAAGGAATTTGAACTTCTGACCTATTTTGTGGAAAACAGAGGGATCGCCCTGTCCCGGGAAAAGATCCTGAACAGTGTATGGGATTATGATTATTTCGGGGAAGCCCGGACCATCGATACCCATGTGAAAAAACTCCGCAGCAAGCTGGGAGAGGTTGCGGGGGATCAGATCAAGACCATCTGGGGAATGGGATATAAGATGGAGGAACAGTGAAAGACACCGCACATTCAAACCGATATCGTTTTTCCATCCGGACACAGTTCTCCGTGATCTTTATCGGGCTGATGACGGCCGTGGTGACGGTGTGTATTCTCCTGAGCGTGTGCTTTCTCTCGGATTATTACATCGGAGGCCGGACCAAGGTCCTGATCAAGGCCTATGAGCAGCTCCTGTCCACAGCCACTGCCGACACCCTGGGATCCGACGAAACCGCTGCGCAGCTGGATGAACTGGCCAGACGATACAACCTGTCCATCATCATCGTGGGAGCGGATTCCGAGGAACTGTATGCCAGTGATACGATGTATGTGCACAATCTGAAGGACCGGATCTTTTTCTATATCTTCGATCAGCCGGAGGAACACCGAAATGAGCACATCATCCGGAAGAACAGCGATTATCTGATCCGGCAGATCACGGTGGGAAAAAGCGAGGAACTGCTGGAGATGATCGGAAGGCTTGACAGCGGGGCCACCTTTATGATCTCCATGCCGGTGGAAAGCATCCGGGAAAGCGCCACCTATGCCAACCGGTTTTTCATCATGGTGGGACTTCTGGGGGCTCTGGCCGGGGGGATCATCATCTATCTGGCCACCCGCAGTATCACCAGACCCATCCTGGAGCTGAGCCGCATCTCAGAACAGATGGTGCACCTGGACTTTGACGCAAAATATACGGGCAACGAGACAAACGAGATCGGCATGCTGGGGGGGAATATCAACATGCTGTCCGACTCTCTGGAGCGTTCCATCTCCGAACTGAAGACCGCCAACAATGAGCTGCGGCGGGATATCGAGCAGAAAGAGAAGCTGGATGCCCTGCGGCAGGACTTTATCGCAAATGTGTCCCATGAGCTGAAAACCCCCATCGCACTGATCCAGGGATATGCGGAAGGGCTGAAGGAGGGCATCACCGAGGATGCCGAGAGCCGGGAATACTACTGCGATGTCATCATGGATGAAGCGTCCAAGATGAATGAGATGGTGCGCAAGCTCCTGAACCTGAATCAGCTGGAATTCGGCGGAAAAGACGTATCCTTAGGGCGCTTCGAGCTGACACAGCTGATATCCGAATACCTGCAGTCTGCACGGCTCCTGGCACAGCAGGACGGCATCGAAGTGAGCCTGGATGCGCCGGAAAAGACCTATGTCTGGGGCGATGAGGACCTGGCCGAGGAGGTCTTTACGAATTATTATTCCAATGCGGTTCACTACTGCAGCGAAAATGCCGCAGGTGTCAAACAGATCCGGGTCCGTGTGCAGCCCGGTGAAGAGACTGTGCGGGTATGGGTGGATAACACGGGTCAGCAGATCCCGGAGGAGTCCATCCCGCGCCTTTGGGAGAAATTCTACAAGGTGGACAAGGCCAGGACCAGGGAATATGGTGGGAGCGGCATCGGACTGTCCATCGTGAAAGCGGTTCAGGACGCACTGGGACAGGCTTACGGAGTGGAAAATACAGCGGACGGTGTCGCCTTCTGGTTTGAACTGGCCGCAAAATGATCGGGGGAAGTGAAGGATCATGAAACTGACATTTGATAATGGAAAGGAACAGCTGCAATACGAGATCCGGCAGCTGAAGGGGATCAGCAAAGACGCTCAGTTTGGTGAGTATCTGGACACCATCGTGTATGCCCTGGAAGCACCGGGGGCGGATCCCGGCGAGCTCAGACGCCAGGTGATCTGGAATTACCGGATCTACGCCCAGCGCATGTCCGAAATCGGACAGAGTGCGGAACCCATGTACCTGCGTGCCATCTACGGGGATATGGATGCCCCGGAGGTGCGGGAGGTGACGCCCGCAGCTGCGCCGGCGCAGCCCGTACCGCAGCCTGTACCTGTGGTTCAGCCTGCACCGCAGAACACGGCGGCCCCTCAGCCTGTGTCTACCCCTCTGCAGGCGGGATATCCCTCTCCGGAGTATGTAACGGCCACGCAATATCGCCCGCAAAATCCGGAAAATCCTCCGCAGGCGGCGGTGCCGCAGATGCAGCCTCAGCCTCAGCCCATACCGCAGTCTCAATTTGCGGCGCAGCCTCAGTTCGCGCCTCAGCCCCAGGCTGCTGCATATCGGGGGACAGCCCCCGGGAAACCTCATAATGTGGAATTTGCCGTGGGCGGCATTGTTCTGAGTATCATCGGAGCGGTGCTGGTGCTGGCAGCCGGTATGATGCTGGCCATCCATTTCCTGAGCTCTCTTGCACAGGGAATCCTGCTTTTTGCCGTCTGCATCGGTGTGACGGCTCTTTCCGAGACCCTGATCCGGCCCAGACTTCCCAAGCTGGCTTCCGTCCTGACAGCCATCGGCATCAGCGGACTCTACCTGTCCACGGTGGTGAATTACACGTCCATGCACAACTTCGGACTGGGGGTCACATTGTTTTTGCTCATGGCGGTAATGGTCCTGACCTGTTTCTTCGGGTTTGTCAGGAAATCCTTCCTGTATCAGATCATCGGCTTCCTGGCTTCCTACATTGCAGTGAGTGTCATCACCGGGGAGGTGTCCATCTCCGAATTCTACCTGGTGATGGGGCTGACCCTTCTGGGGAACCTTCTCTGGGTGGTCTTCCCGGCCAGAAAGGAAGATGCGGCCTTTGGCTGTGTGATGATCGCGGCCAATACACTGTTTATGCTGGAGTTCTCCCTTCGAAATCTCTTTACCGAGCCGGATCCGCTTCTTCGTGCCGACGCCCGGATGTATTTTGTCTTTGCCTCCTGGGTGGTCCTGCAGATCATCTACTGCCTGCGGGGGAACGGAAAAGGGAGTCTGGTATCGAACATCTTTTACCTTTGTGCGGCGGGACTGTACGGGGTCCGTCTGATGGCGCTTCTGCAGTTTGCAGGGTATCCCGGTCCTCTGGCCAACGGGCTCATCGTTCTGGCGGGGCTGGCTTTCCCGGCGGCCTTTTTGCTGGTCTATCTGATGATCCGCAGGGAGGAAAGGTGGCCCTATGCCTACGGGGCTCTGTTGATCGTCAGTGTCTTCGGGCTGGCGGGAACGCAGAATGACTTCGTGCTGGTCTTCGGACTGACCTTCCTCATCGTCCTGTCCAGACTTCTGACCAGAAGGAAGGATGAGATGCTCTCCATGAAGATCGTGGATCTGATCCTGAACTGCATCCTCTTTGTCCTTTTGCTGGATACGGATCTTTTGAAGGAAATCTGGTGGGTCCGGCTGGTGCTCCTGGCTGCGGCACTGTTTTCCCTGGCGCTGCCTTCCGGTTTTACGACAGTCCTTCAGGGCCTCCTGACCTTCGGGATCATCGAAAACATCTGCGGCTATGCACCGTCAGAACTGAAGCTCCCCATCGCCATGGGACTCCTTTGCGTTGCACTCTGGGTCTTTAACAGCATCCGCAGTCTGCGTACCCGGAAGGTGATGGTATTAAACTGGATCTCCTTCGCCGCCGAGATCCTGTTCTTCATCGAGATGGCCCTGCATGACAAACATGGAAAAGAAGGACTGGTGCTCCTGATCTGCGGGATCTTCGGCCTGGTGTATGTCTGCATGATCATGATGAAGCAGTTCGGCTTTCCCTTTGCCGGGAATACCATCGTGATCGCCGTTTATCTGGCCTATGTGGTGCTGCTTTTGCCCTGGCCCAGCAAGGCGGCGGCCAGCGGGGCTCTCATGGCCATCGCAGTGGTCTCCGTGGTGCTGGGGGCGGTGCGCAAACAGCGTCATGTGCGGATCTACGGACTGGTGCTGAGCCTCCTGGTCTGTCTGAAACTGGTGTTTTATGATTTCTTTGACTCCGACGCGCTGGAGAAGACCCTGCTTTACTTTGTGGTGGGAATCCTTGCGCTGATCATTTCAACGGTGTATTTTATATTAGAAAGAAAGCTTACGAAGGAAGCAGAGCCGGATCCGGTGCTGGCCGCATTTGACCGGATGAAGGCGGAGACGGAAATGCCGAAAGCGGCTGCCGGGTCCTATGCCGGTGCGTATACCGGAGCCGAAACCGGATCGGCAAAAGACAATGATCCTGCAGAGCCGGAAGAAAAGTCCGTGAATCTTTCGGATATGAAGATCTGACGGAAAGGACAGCATGAAGAAAACAGGACGATACAACCTCATGACCGGGATACTGGTGACCGGCCTTCTGTGCGGATGCGGAAATGCGATCCCTCTCATGACCGCGGAGCAGGAACAGGCGGTGGGAGAGTATGCCGCAGTCACGCTTCTGAAATATGATGCAAATCACAGAAGCCGACTGGTGGATCTGGCGGATTATCCGCTTGAGCCGGAAGCTCCCGCACCGCAGCCCGCCGCAGAGCCTCAGGAGCCGGAGCCCGAACCCGAACCCGAACTGATACAGCCCAGTATCGATGATGCACCGGTGGAATCCGCCCCTGAAGAGACTCCGGTGGCTGATCAGTCCATGGAAGGATTCCTGGGTCTGGCAGACGGGATCTCCCTGCAGCTGAACGGATATGCCATGCAGGACAGCTACCCGGATGACAGCAACATGGGAGGGTTTTTCTCCCTGACGGCCAGCGAGGGCAAAAAGCTGATGATCATCCACTATACGCTGCATAACGGCAGCGGCACGGCACAGAATATCGATTTTCTCTACGATGAGATCACCTTCAAGGTGCGGATCAACGGGGAGAATGCCAAGACCGCACTGGTGACAATGCTGGAGGATGACATGTCCACCTATATGGGGACACTGGAATCCGGAGAGAGTAAGGAACTGGCGCTGATCTTTGAAGTGGAGGAGAGCCTGGATGGTGCCATCAGCTCTGTGGAACTGGTGATGAAGAGCGCCTCTGACACCTTTACGAAGATGCTTTGAACGGAAACAGAAGCGGGTTCAGAACGGATGTCAGAACAGATCGGGGTATCTCCGTGGTATCGGCAGATAATTGTATAAATTGAATACACAATTTCTGGTTTAGCGCTTTTAACCGCTAAATCGCAAAAGGATAAAACTCGCAAAACCCCAGGAAATCCGTGAATTTCACGGGTTTCCTTTTCTTTTAAAAAATTGTGTATCATTTTTTCAAAAAGTTGTTGACAGGATATAAGGGAGGTGATAAGATACCCATTGTCACTTCGAGAGACACACACGAAGCGACAGGCGAAGCTACGAAGTAGCTTCGGTTGGTCCTTGATAATTGAACAGTAATGCGTCCCTGAAAATTCCAAACGATTGCATTTGCAGTCGGACAGATTTTTCAGAAAGAACACAAACCTAAGAAACAGTAAGTTTCTGGAAAAGCCAGACTTTAAGTCTGAGCGATTCAAACACTTTTTTTAT
>JAFYFY010000241.1 GCA_017543485.1 Lachnospiraceae bacterium
ATGATGACATCCGCATCGACGCCGTGCTCCTTCAGCCATTTCACCTGGGGATACACCGGTGCGGTACCCACACCTCCCGCGATGAAGACGATGGATTTTTTCCGCAGCTCCTCCAGAGGCTCCTTCGTCAGATCGGAAGGGCATCCGAGAGGCCCCACCACCGTGGCGAATCCTTCCCCGACGCCTAAGCCCGCCATCTTTTTCGTGGATGCGCCCACCACCTGGAACACGATGGTGATGATCCCTTTGTCTGCGTCGTAATCACAGATGGTCAGAGGAACACGCTCCCCCTCCTCGTCCACTCTTACGATGACGAACTGTCCCGGCAGGCAGCTTTTTGCCACCCGCTCCGCCTCCACATCCATCAGGATGATGTTGGCGGCAAGCTCCTGTTTCTTTAAGATCTTGTACATATGAACCTCCTTAAGATTCTCCCGCGGCCGTGGCCAGTTTTTCCACCACCCGGTATTTACCTTGATAACTTTCCAGCAGATAGATGCTCTTGTCGTAGATATTGATGCCGTATACCCTGCCCGTCAGATTCTTGACATCCGGAAGCAGATACTCGGTGCAAAAATACAGATCCCCCACCCCTTCCACATACACGGGGTACTGATAGTCAAAGCCGAAGGTCCCGTCCCTGTGCAGGACCTCGGAGATATACACCACGCTGTCCGCAGGCGTCATCCGGGAGTTGAAGGTCAGATTGTAGCTGCGCTCCACCTCCTCGCTCTTTTCCCCTTCCTCCGTGATATAGACGAAGCGGTATCTGCTGTCCCAGATCTGAAGCGGGATGGGATTCTCGTAGACGAGACTGTTTTCGTTCGGCTCCGATCCGTCGGTGGTATAATACAGCGTTCCGCCCTCAGCGTCATAGACTGCCGTGATCCACTGGGCCTGTTTGTAATTGCCGGACTCCGGCAGGATCTCCGGCACCGGTACAGGCTGTTTCTCAATCTCGTAAGTGGCAGAGACCACCTGACTTTCGATGCCAACGCTGTTCACCGTGTAGGCCTTCACCGTGGTGACGCCCTCATCCAGATAGATGGGCAGCTTATACTCCGTGCCCGTCTGCTTCGGGTCTCTTCCGTCCACGGTATAATAGATGGTCTCTCCCGCTGCCGCACTGATCCGAAGGAGCTGGGGCGTCTCATAGATCCCCGCTGTCAGTCCGAAGACCGGTCCGACGCTTAAGTAGGAGGCCAGATACTGTGCATACCGTTCCCGAAGCGCGGTATCCCCGCTCTCCTCCACCATGGCCAGGGCTTCCTCGGTCTTTCCCTTTTCCAGACAGTCATCGATGAGCAGCTGATACAGCGCGGTGCGCCTCTGTGCCGGCAACGCGGGATCCTCCAGAAGATTCTGCGCCAGGCTCAGCAGACGCTTCTCCTCTCCGGCCTGTTCATAGGCATCGAAAAGCTGCAGGGACAGCTCCGTATTTCCGGGATCCTTGGCCCGCAGGGTCTCCAGGTAGGGGATTGCCTCCCGCACCTGCCCGGATGCGAGCTTCTTTGCGGCCTGCTTTTCCAGAAAGGCATCGCTGCTTCGGTAGGACAGATATCCGAAGATTCCTCCTACCAGGGCCAGTACCAGGATCAGAACGGCGGAAAGGAGCGCAATGGTCTTTTGCTGATCCGTCAGAGCACCGAGTCCGCTTTGCACCCGTGATCCCCGGGAGCCCCCTCGGTTCCCGGCGTTTTTCCCGTTCCGGCTCCCGGAAGCTTTTCCGGCGGGTTTCCCCGTCCCCGGCTTCCCGGCACTTTCCTCCTGGGGCCGCTGCCTGTAGCCTCCCCGGTCCGTCTGTGCATGCGCCGCACCGGAGCCCCTGTGAGGCGCCTCCTCTCCCCGAAGTTCGGAGGGCATCTCCCGGGTAGCCCCCAGCATGGGATCCACATGGATCTCCCGGGTGGTGTGAAACCGGGGACCCCGCTGGACCTCGCTGCGGATCTCCTCCCGCACGCGTCTCATGTTACGGGAATATGCATTTTCCAGCTCGGGCTCAAAGTCCGGGACAAACCGGATCTCCTCACCGCACTGGCTGCAGTAGAGGGACCCTTCCGGGATCTCGGCCCCGCAGTTTGGGCATTTCATTTACCGTTCTACACTTTCCACAACGTTTTTCATCAGCATCGCAATGGTCATGGGACCGACACCGCCGGGCACCGGCGTGATGGCGGAGCACTTGGGGCTCACGTTCTCAAAATCCACATCTCCGCACAGGTGATTGTCCGGGTCTCTGTGGATCCCCACATCGATGACCACCGCACCTTCCTTTACATACTCCGCCGTGATCATCTTCGGCTTTCCCACAGCCACCACCAGGATGTCCGCACGGCGTGTCACCTCAGGCAGATCCTTTGTCCGGCTGTGACAGACCGTCACGGTGCCGTTCTCCCGCAAAAGGAGCATGGCCATGGGCTTTCCCACGATATTGCTCCTGCCCACCACCACGCATTCCTTTCCGGATATGGAGATCCCGGAGCGATGTAGCAGCTCGATGACCCCCGCAGGTGTGCAGGAGACAAATCCGGGCTTTCCGATGGAGAGGCATCCCACATTCATGGGATGGAATCCGTCCACATCCTTTTCCGGTGCGATCTCATCCAGCACCTTTTCCTCATCCATGCCTTCCGGCAGGGGGAGCTGTACCAGGATCCCGTTCACATCCGGTCTTTCGTTCAGCTCCCGGATGAGCTCCAGGAGCTTTTCCTCCGGGGTATCCGCCGGAAGCTCATAGGACAGGGATGCCAGTCCGCAGGCTTCGCAGGCCTTCTTTTTGTTGCGCACATAGACACTGGACGCGGGGTCCTCTCCCACCTGGATCACGGCCAGGGTCACAGTGATCCCCTGTTCTTTCAGTTTTTCCGCCCGAATCCTTACTTCTTCCCTGATCTGCGCGGAAATGGCTTTTCCATCGATGATCTGTGCCATGTCTTCCTCCCGTCTCTTAAAACAGTCCCGTGATCCTGCCGGATGCGTCCACATCGATCCGGTATGCCGCAGGGCTTTTGGAGAGCCCGGGCATGGTCATGATCTCCCCCGTCAGTGCCACCACAAAGCCGGCTCCCGCACTGACATAGACCTCCCGTACCCGCAGGGTAAAACCGCTGGGCCTTCCAAGCAGAGATGCATCGTCCGAAAGGGAATACTGGGTCTTGGCCATGCACACCGGTAAACTTCCGAAGCCCAGCTCCTGGGCCTTTGTCAGCTGCTTCACCGCAGCGGGGGCAAACTCCACGGCAGCGGCGCCATAGATGTTTTTCGCCACGGCTTCGATCTTTTCCCGAAGGGGCAGATCGTCCGGATAGGTGGTCCGGAATGCGGAGGGCTTTTCCTCCAGGGTATGGAGCACCTTCTCCGCCAGGGCGATGCCGCCCTCTCCGCCCTTTTCCCAGACCTCGGACAGGGCGAATTCACATCCTCTCTCCTCGCAGAAGGTTCTGACAAAGGAGACTTCCGCATCCGTATCCGTGACGAACCGGTTCAGGGTCACCACCACAGGCACCCCGAAGGACTGCAGATTCTCGATATGCTTTTCCAGATTGACGATTCCCTTTTTCAGGGCCTCCGGATCTTCGGCCCCAAGCTCCGCCTTGGGCACGCCTCCGTTGTATTTCAGCGCCCGGACCGTAGCCACCAGCACCACGGCATCCGGATGAAGCCCGGCCTTCCGGCATTTGATGTTAAAGAACTTCTCCGCACCCAGATCCGCACCGAAGCCTGCTTCCGTGATGCAGTAGTCCGCCATGCGAAGAGCCGCCTTGGTGGCCCGGACGGAATTGCATCCATGTGCAATATTGGCAAAGGGACCGCCGTGCACCAGAGCGGGGGTATGCTCCAGGGTCTGGATCAGATTGGGCTTTAAGGCATCCTTTAGGAGGGCTGCCATGGCACCCACAGCCTGGAGATCCTTTGCGGTGACAGGGGCTCCTGCGAAATTGTAGCCCACCACGATCCGTCCCAGTCGGTCCTTCAGATCCTCCAGGTCCTCGGAGAGGCACAGGATGGCCATGATCTCGCTGGCCACGGTGATGACGAAATGATCCTCCCGGACAAAGCCGTCCGCTTTGGCACCCAGCCCCACCACGATGTTTCGAAGGGCCCGGTCGTTCATGTCCATGCAGCGCTTCCAGACGATATTCCGGGTGTCGATCCCCAGCTCATTCCCCTGATGAATGTGATTGTCCAGAAGGGCCGAGAGCAGGTTGTTGGCGGAGGTGATGGCGTGAAAATCTCCGGTAAAGTGGAGGTTTAAGTCCTCCATGGGGACCACCTGTGCGTAGCCGCCGCCGGCTGCGCCGCCCTTGATCCCGAAGCAGGGTCCCAGCGAGGGCTCCCGCAGAGCGATCACCGCCTTCTTTCCCAGCTTTCCGAAGGCCTGTCCCAGACCCACAGTGGTGGTGGTCTTTCCCTCCCCTGCCGGTGTGGGATTGATGGCCGTCACCAGGATCAGCTTTCCCTGCGGCCGTCCCTCCAGAGAGCGGAGGAACTCCTCGGAGAGCTTTGCTTTGTATCTGCCGTACAGCTCCAGATCCTCCTCCCCGATGCCGAGGCTCTTTGCCACCTCGGTAACGGGAAGCATCCGGGCTTCCTGTGCGATCTCGATGTCGGATTTGTATTTCTTTTCGGACTGGTTCATAGGGATCTCCTTATTCGTTTCCTTCTTCCTGAAGCCATGCTTCAAACTCTTCCGGCGTCATCAGGACCTCTCTGGCCTTGGTCCCCTGCTCTCCGCTTACCACCCCCGCTTCCGCCAGGGAATCCATGATCCTGGCCGCGCGGTTAAAGCCGATCTTCAGGGCACGCTGCAGATATCCCACAGAGGCCTTTTTGTCCGTTCCGGTGATGAGTCGCCCCGCCTCCGCAAAGAGCTCGTCCCGTCCGTCATCCGGCGCGCTGCCTGCAGCGGACTTGCCCCCGGATTCGGAAGCTATGGCACGGATGTTTTCCTCCGCACCGGAGTATTCCTCTTTGAAGGGATTCCCCATCTTCTGACTGACCAGGAATTCCACCACCCGAAAGACCTCTTCGTCGGAGACGAAGGCTCCCTGGAGTCTGGCCGGCTTGGAAGTCCCCTGGGGATGAAAGAGCATATCGCCCTTTCCCAGAAGCTTCTCCGCACCCACACTGTCCAGGATGGTCCTGGAGTCCACACCGGAGGTTACGGCGAAGGCGATGCGGCTGGGCATATTGGCTTTGATGAGCCCTGTGATGACATCCACGCTGGGACGCTGGGTGGCCACCACAAGGTGGATCCCCGCGGCTCTGGCCAGCTGTGCCAGACGGCAGATGGCCTGTTCCACATCTCCCGCAGCCACCATCATCAGATCTGCCAGCTCGTCGATGATGATGACGATCTGGGGCAGTCTGTGAAGCTTCGCTTCTCCGGCACTTTCTCCGCTTCGGGACATCTGTTCCAGCTTCTCATGATATCCCTTCAGATCCCGAACCTTACAGTCCTCAAACAGGCGATAGCGGCGCTGCATCTCTTCCACAGCCCACTGAAGCGTGGCGGCTGCCTGCTTCGGATCCGTCACCACGGGCACCGCCAGGTGCGGGATCCCGTTGTAGACGCTCATCTCCACCACCTTGGGGTCGATGAGGATCATCTGCACCTCATCCGGCCGGGCCTTGAAGAGGATGCTCATGATCAGGGTGTTGATGCAGACGCTCTTTCCGGATCCGGTGGAGCCTGCGATGAGGACATGGGGCATCTTGGCGATGTCGGTGACCACCGTCTCTCCGGCAATATCCTTCCCCACCGCAAAGGAAAGCCTGGATTTTGCTTCCTGAAACTCGCTGCTCTCGATGAGCTCCCGCAGCATGATGGTGGTGTTTTCCGCATTGGGCACTTCGATCCCTACGGCGCTCTTTCCGGGGATGGGGGCCTCGATGCGGATGTTGGTGGCTGCCAGACTCATCTTGATATCATCCGTCAGTCCGGTGATCTTGGCCACCTTCACCCCCTGCTCCGGATAGATCTCATAGCGGGTCACAGTGGGGCCCTGGGTGACATCGGTATGCACCACATTGACCCCGAAGGAGGCCAGCGTGCTCAGCAGCTTTTCCCGGTTCCGTTCGATCTCGTCGGAGCGGTTCTTCGGCTTTCCGTCTCCCTTGTTTAAGAGCCGCACGGGAGGCAGCTGATATCTGGAGGGATCATAGGGCCTTACGGAAGGGGTCTGCGCACTGCCGCTTTCGGGGCGCTTCTTTTCCGTGGTCCTCACCGGCTCGTCTGCCAAATCCGCAGGCATGTGTTCCCGCGCCGGCAGATCCTTACTGTGCTGCGGGACGGGGATCATATCCTCTCCCATCACCACATCCGGCTTCTCCGGCTTTTGTACCCGGTATCTGGTCCGCGCCGTGCTGTCCGGCCTAAGATCTGTGGCTTCACCGGCAGGGGCATCCAGATACTGCTCCGGCAGCAGGATCTCTCCCGTTGCGGACAGCTCAACCTGATGATGATCCCGGATGGGCTGCTTTTCAAACCGCAGATGATGCACCGGTTCCGAAAGGTCTTCCGCGTAAGGAGCTTCTTCCGGCTCCGGGATTTCTTCCGGCTCGTAGGATCCTTCCGGCTCCTCGTAAGCACTTCTCACATGCCCGTAGGCATCCACTGCCACTTCCTCTTCCGGGAAGGTCACCTCATGCAGATCGCTGCGATAGCTGTCCTCGCTGTAGATATCGGGTTTTCCGGGTGCGGTCTTTTCCACCTGCAGGATCCGTTCCGTTTCCCTCTCTTCCCGGCGAAGACGTCTTTCCTCCTCCCGGCGGGCGCGCTCCTGTTCCCGAAGCTGCTCCCGCTCGCGGCCTTTCTCTTCTCTCTGTCCCTTCCTAGCTTCGCTTCTCTCCTGCAGTTCCTCCATCAGGGTCTTTCGAAAGCCCCGGGGTCTGGACTCCGGCGAGCCTTCCGCCTCTGCGGGATCTGCGGCTGCGGGAAGGGCTTTCCCGCGAAATTCTTCCTCTCCGGAAGCGGCATCATAAGGGTCCTCCGGCATGGGCCCTAAGGGGCGCTGCGTCAGCCGAAGCTGCGGGCGATCGCCGCGCAGATTTCTGGCCTGCTGTGCGATGCTGTGTCCGCCGCTTTTCACCATCCCCACCAGGCTCCTTCTGGTGAGGAGCACAAAGCAGATGGCAAAAAGGGCGATGAGGATGAGAATGGTCCCCGCCGTGCCGATGGCGTGCAGCATCCCATAGGAGAGGCTTCCCGCCAGGATCCCTCCGCCGGATCTGCTCTCGCTGCACATCACGTAGAGCTCCTTCGCCGAATAGACAGAAAGACGCGCCGAGATCCCGGCGATCATATCCGCCACGATCCCCGTCAGGAAAAACAGGGCAACGGCGGCCCCCAGCTTTAGCATGGCCGCAAAGGATCCCCTGTTGGCATATCCGAAGGAGACAGCAAAAAAGAGACACACCGGTGCAAGATAGGCCGTCAGTCCGAAGGTGCCGAACAAAAAAGAGCTGATGGCTTCTCCGAAGCGCCCGATGAGGTGAAAATTGCAAAGGGTCAGAAACACGGTCAGCGCGATCCCCAGGATCAGGATCACTTCCCCCCGCATCTGATCATTTTCCGCATCCTCTATGGTCCTTTGTTCGTAGGAAGAATGCGCAGGCGCTCCTCCCCGCTGCGAGCCGGTGCTTCGGCCGCTTCGGGGCCGGCTGCCGGAAGGGTCCGCTCCTCTGCCGGCGCTTCGTCCGCTCCCCGCGGTTCTTCCCGTATTCGATCTTGTGGTGCCGCTCCCGGCAGCTTTGCCCGAAGGGCGGCCTTGCGATGATGCCATAATGCTCCGTATATCCTCCCGGTATCCCGAATTTCCATCTCCTGGGACGATCCGTCAGATGTCGAAATCGTCGTCCTCGGGTACCTCATAGTCAAAATCCATCATTTTGTGTACGTCTTTTTTCTTCGGCAGATTCAGCGGATTCGGCAAAAGCTCCACTTCCTTTTCCGTTCCGTCCACCACAGCGGTCACCTTCTTTCGAAGAGGCCGGGCATCCGCTTCTTCCGCCGTCTCCCGGGATGCCTTCTTCTTTTCCTTTTTTGGCCTTTCTTTTTTCGGCTTTTCCTTTTTCGCCTTTTCCTTCTTCGCCTCTCCCCGGCCTTGCTCCCGGTCAGGCTCCTCCCCGGGGCCGGGAGTCACCTCGGCGCTCTCCTCCGGGTTTTGCCTTTCACCGGGAACCTCCCTGGCTTCCAGGATCGTCTGCTCGCCGGTGGCCTCCTGTTCCGGGTTCTTTCCCGCCGCCAATAGCACTCTTTTCCTGGCATCCGAGAGCACGGGGACCGCTTTATCCAGCCCCGCCAGAATGGTCAGGAGGGTATAAAGGAGCACGGTGCCGTCTTCTTCCGCCGTGGGGATTCCCAGCATCAGAAGCACCAGAAGCAGCGTAAGGCTCAGGACAAACAGACTTCCCATATCCCGGTCACTTTGAAACACAAAGGCCGGAATGCCCAGAAGCAGAAGAAGTGCCAGCAGGATGCTCTCCCCGGTAAGGTCGGAGATCAGACGGATCCCCTCCAGCATGGAAGGTCCGCCCTGATAGAGTCCGCCGATACCGCTCAGCACTTTGGAAAGCGGATCTCCGCCCAGGAGCACGTCCGCAGCCAGGCAAAGCACCAGTGTAAAGAGCAGGGTGCCCAGATAGACGGCAAACCGGACCGCTCTCTTTCCCAGGGGGACCGGATGCTGCTTTTCGGTGACAAAGCGGGAGATCTCCTCTCCCTCCCCGGCGGGTCTGGCCCAGAATATGCCCAGTGCCAGCACGGGAAGGACCGTCAGGGTCACATCCGCATAGACCGAAATGCCGGCAAAGATACCGGCCAGAATGGTCCAGACCGGGTTTCTGCCCCGGACGGGCACACATCTTGTAAGGATCAGGAAGGAAACGGCAAAGAGCAGGAAGGTCAGCTCGTGGGGACCCAGGATAAAGATCCGGGAGATTCCGAACCCTCCCAGCATCCAAAAAGCCGTCATGCAAAGAGCCGCCAGCTTCCCTGCGGACCTTTTCACCGCAAAAAAGCAGGCGATGACCGCAAGATACTGCAGCAGCGCCTGCAGGAGTACTCCTGCCCATGCGTGATTCCCAAACAGAAAAAAGAAGCCGTGAAGCAGGCGCAGATACCAGTCCGACACGGCATGGATCCTGCCGGAGAGAGGGACCTGCGTCACCTTGGCCAGTTCAAACCAGACTCCTGTCCGGATGTCATTCTTCTGAAAATACAGAAACCGAAGGACCGCGCCGGCGATGCAAAGCACCGCGGCCAGGATCCCCGTTGCCAGAAGCTGGTTTTTTCCGCTTTTTGCAAACCGTTTCGCCCCTGTCAGATCCCAGGCATCCAGAAGCTTTTCCAGCCGGCTGCTGCGCAGGTGCCGCACCAGTGCATAGACGCCGAAGAGCACCGCCAGGAGCAGGATGCATCCGGCAATGCCGTATACTCTGTGAAAGCCAAAGGAAGCGGCCAGCGCAGTGCAGACACGATATGAATATGCCAGCGCCAGGACCGCATAGACGATCCAGGTCAGATAGCTGATTGGATTTCTGCGCGTTTTCATGACTCCTCCGGAGCAAGCAATGTTTCGATGGTATATCTGGGTCTGTGTTTGACCTCAATATACACCTTGCCGATATACTGGCCGATGAGGCCGATGGCCAGAAGCTGGATTCCTCCCAGGAACCAGATGGAGAGCATCAGGGATGTCCACCCGGGCACCACATGTCCCGTCCCGTAGGAGATCAGCGCGTAGATCGCCGCCAGCACGGAGCAGAACACGATAAAAACGCCCAGCCCCAGCACCATGCTGATGGGCTTCACGCTGAAGGAGGAGATCCCGTCAAAGGCCAGTGCCAGCATCTTCTTCAGGGGATACTTGGACTCTCCCGCCACCCGCTCCTTGCGGTCGTAGAGAACCTCCGCCGTCCGAAAACCGATGAGCGGCATCATCCCCCGCAGATAGAGATTATACTCCGGATATTTCGCAAACTCCTCCAGGGCCCGCTTCGACATCAGTCTGAAATCCGCGTGATTGTAGACGGTCCGCACTCCCATGGCCGCCATCAGCTTATAAAAGCTCTGGGCTGTGAAGCGCTTGAAAAACGTATCCGTCTTCCGCTCCTTCCGCACACCGTAGACGATCTCGCATCCCTCATGATACCGGTCGATCATCTCTTCTATGACAGCTGTGTCATCCTGGAGATCCGCATCGATGGATACCGTGACATCACACAGGTCCTTTGCGGTGAGAAGCCCGGCCGTCAGTGCAAACTGGTGCCCCACATTCCGCGCCAGCTTCAGTCCCGACACCTCTGCGGGATACAGGCGATGCTCTTCCTCGATCAGCTCCCAGGTCCGGTCCCGGCTCCCGTCGTTCACAAACAGCACAAAGCTGTCCGCGGCGATCTTGCCCTTCCCCTTCAGGTCGGCCAGAACGCTGCGAAGTGCTTCGGAAGAGATCTTCAGCACCTCTTCCTCGTTATAACAGGGAACCACGATACACAATCTGTCCATACCTACTCCATTTAACCGCCAAAGTTCGCGAAGCGAACTTTCAGCCAAACGTGTAACGTTTGGCCACTACTCATCCCAGTTGTGATACACCGCCTGGACATCATCATCCTCATCCAGGATATCCAGGATCCGGGTCAGCTGCTTCACGGCCTCTTCATCCGTCACCTCCACATAATTCTGGGGGATCATGGTGATCTCGGCACTGAGCATGGGGACGCCCGCATCCTCCAGCGCCTTCCGGACTTCCTCAAAAGCATCGGGATCCGTCAGGATCTCATAGCTGTCCTCTTCCTCGTCGAAATCCTCGGCGCCGGCATCCAGGGCGATCATCATCAGATCATCGCTCTCCATGTCGCATTCTTCCTTGTCCACAATGATCTGTCCCTTCTTGTCGAACATGAAGGAGACGCACCCCGGGGTACCGATGTTGCCGTTTCCCTTGGTAAAGGCGCTGCGCACGTTGGCGGCAGTCCGGTTCTTATTGTCGGTGAGGGTATCCACGATGATGGCGGTTCCGCCCGGGCCGTACCCTTCGTAGGTGATGTACTCATAGCTGACATTACCGCCCTCGCCGGCAGCCTTTTTGATGCCGCGCTCGATGGTGTCGTTGGGCATGTTGTTGGCCTTCGCTTTTGCGATCACGGTAGCCAGCTTGTAGTTGTTGGCAGGGTCGGGTCCGCCCTCCTTGACCGCAACGGCGATCTCGCGGCCGATGATGGTAAAGATCTTGCCCTTTGCCGCGTCATTTTTCTCTTTTTTGTGTTTGATGTTCGCAAATTTGGAATGTCCTGACATATGGTTCTCCTTACTCCCGGATCCGTATCCGGCATTAAAATAGTTGCATAACTGACATATTTTAGCATTTCAGGGCGTTTTCATCAAGTTACGGATTGCCTCCGGGGTCAAAAAACACCGTCCCCCCGCTTTCATAGGCTCTGGGCAGCCGCACTCCCAAGAGACAGACCAGTTCATAATTAAACCGGCCGGAAAGTGCCCCCAGCTCCTCCGCCGTGATGCACTCCGCTCCGTCCCGTCCCAGGAGCGTCACCCGCTCAAAGGGGCGGACATCCGGAATGGCGGATACATCCACCATGAACTGATCCATGCACACCCTGCCAAGAATCTGACAGCGCCTTCCCCGGATCAGCACCTCCCCCTTCGCGCTCAGCGCTCTGGGATATCCGTCTCCGTACCCCAGGGGAACCGTCGCCACCAGCATCTTTTCCGAGGCGGTGAAGGTGCCGCCGTAGCTGATGCTCTGCCCGGGAAGTACCTCCTTCACAAAGCTGATATGACTGCACAGGGACATGGCGGGCTGCAGTCCCAAGGCCCTGCCCGTCACTTCCCCTGAAGGGTCCAGTCCGTACATGGTGATCCCCGCCCGTACCAGGTCCAGGTTCTTCGGATCCGTATCGGCAGCCTGGATCCGCAGGATACCGGCACTGTTCATGGCATGGATATGCGGGATCTCCACTCCCAGCTCCTGCCGGATCCGGTCCGCAAAACCGGTAAAAAGACGAAGCTGCTCCAGTGCAGGCGTCACATCCTCCTCATCGGCTCTGGCAAAGTGGGTGAAGAGGCCTTCGATCTCGATGCCCGGCATCTTCGCCGCCTTTTGCACAAAGGCCAGTCCCGCGTCATCCGGCGTGATCCCGATGCGGCCCATACCGGTGTCCACCGGGATATGGATCACTGCTTTCCTGCCTGTGCGAAGAGCGATGTCGCAGAGGGCCTCCAGGGTATCCTCCCGGAATACGGAAGGACGGATGCCCGCCCGCACAAACTCCTCATACACGGAAGGGAAGGCATATCCCAAAAGCATGATGGGCTTTTTGCAGACCGCCGCCAGCTCGAAGGCCTCCTCCGCCGTGGCCACCGCATAGCCGAATACATAGGGCACTTCCTCCAGTGCCTGTGCGATCCGGACCGCTCCGTGGCCGTAACCGTTGGCCTTGATCACGGCGATCATCCCGGTGCCGCTTCGCAGCGTCCGGTGCATCTTCTCCAGATTCCCCCGGATCGCATCCAGGTCGATCCGCAGGAATCCGCGTTCCATTTGATTTTGTGTGATCTGATCTTCCGTCATGTTTCTTCCTTATGCCACCGGAGGCTGTCCGTTTCCCTGGGGATCCGCAGGCCTTTCCGTTCCCGCCTCCTTCTGCTTTGCTTCCTTCGCGCTCACGGGATGCTGTTCCTCCGGATTGTAACGCAGATCGAACAGCTCCATTACGTCCGGTCCGAACACATCATGCATAAAGGCATAGATCTCGTGATTCTTTGCTTCCATCTCCTGCTTGCGGATCAGGTTTTTCTTCAGCTGGATGCGCATATTCCGGATCCAGTCATCCAGCTCTTCGATCTCATCCGTGTTCTCCTGCATGGTATCATAGCAGTGCTCCATGGTGATCCGCATGAGTCCCCGGTTGGCCTCTTCGATCTGCTGTGGCAGGTCCAGGATCTCATCATCGTACCTGGCCAGTCTCTCGTTGGCCTCCTCCAGGAGACGCTTGGACTCCGCCAGCTTCTGATCCGCCTCCGCGCTGCCCGCAGCCGCCTCGTCGGCATATCCCACGATCTCTTCCATGAGCCGCTTTTTGATCTTCTTGATCTCCTTGGTCTCGGTATTAACCTTGCCCTGCCGCTTTAAAAGCGCATTCAGCTTCTCTTCCAGGGCTTTCACATCCTCATTTCCCACACGGTCCAAAAGCCGGTACCATTTGGGATCCAGAGTCAGGACGGGCACCTTTTTGCCGCGCAGGGATACCTCGAACTGCTCGGATTTGTCTTTTCCGGAAGTTTCTTTTTTCATGCCCTATGCCTCACACCGCAGATCCGATCGCGGTTTTTTGTTCTCATGGATTCGCGGAATTGCTGATGTTGTAGGACAGCTTCATCAGGCTGTCGGAGAGATGGACGTTCTCCACCTGCACTCCCGCAGGCACGTTCAGGTCCACATGTGCAAAATTCCAGATGGCTTTGATCCCACTCTCCACAAGGACCGATGCGATGGCCTTGGCCTCCTCCTTCGGCACCGTCAGAACCGCGATGTCGATCTTGTTCTCCCGGATGAATTCCGGCAGTTCCCGGATATGACGGATTTTGATCCCTCTCACCTCTTCTCCGATGAGGGATTCATTTCTGTCAAACATGCCCTTCAGCAGGAACCCCCTTCTCTCGAAGTTCAGATAATTCCCCAGGGCCTTTCCCAGGTTTCCGGAGCCGATGATGATATAGTGATAGCTGTGATCGAGCCCCAGGATCCGGGCGATCTCCGCATAGAGGAATTCCACATTGTATCCGTATCCCTGCTGGCCGAAACCGCCGAAATGGTTGAGGTCCTGGCGGATCTGTGAGGCCGTGACCTTCATCCGCTCACTCAGCTCCTGAGAGCTGATGCGCTCCACGCCTTCGTCCTTCAGCTCTCCCAGATAGCGCAGATACCGGGGCAGCCTCCCGATCACCGCCTGTGAGATTTCTTTATCCTGTTCCTGCAAGGAAGCACCTCCCTTTCACATGCAAGCTCTTACGCTGATTCTTCTTAATTATTATATGCATGTGTTAAATTTGTGTCAATAAACATCAGGGTGGCATAAAAAAAGGCGATCTCCGGGGCGATCGCCTTTTTTCACTGCATCGAACTGTCTGTTACGAATTCTCGTTCACATAGAGCTGGACACGGCTCTGGATGATGGAAGCCACATCGCTTGCGGTCTTCTGCTTTGCAAATACCGCGGAGGCCTCCTCCTCGATGATGGAGCGGATGTCATTGTCGTAGAAGTATCTGCGGTGGCAGTTCAGGATGGCCTGACGAAAGGCTTCCTTGTCCGAAGCGGTCATGTTGGGGATGGTCTTCTCCACGCCGTCCACATAGTAGGTGTCCTCGTACTCCACCTTGTTTCCGTTCTCATCCTCGTAGGAATTTCTCTTGGATCCGTTCTCGATCCACTGATCAAAGGCGGCGGACAGCACCGGGATCTCATAATCGTACTCGTCTTCCTCGGTGTTCTGATACTCCGGAGTCAGGTAGTATCTGACAAACTGCCATGCACCGTCCTGA
>JAFYFY010000242.1 GCA_017543485.1 Lachnospiraceae bacterium
ACTTCCGAGACTGATTCCGCTGATGAGATAATCCAACATGTCCCTGCTCCTGCTAAATCCGTTTTTGTTTTCCGAAGGGCGGGGAAATCCCGCCGGCAGGGCGGGACTTCCACTCATCCTTATTGGTTTTTCATGTCAAACTTCTTTGAGATTAAAGTCCCACATATGCGCCGTTCTGGATCACCATGGCCTTGGGAGCCTTGTTGACCTCACCTGCCGCATTCCAGACCATGCCGGTTCCGGTGACGCCGTCAGCGGAAAAACCGCCGTCGGTGAAGACGCCGATGAGCTTCTCGCAAAGATCGGTATAGCTCAGGCCCGTCACATCCAGGTCGCCGTTCTTTTCCGCATAGTACTGAAGGGCTGCATAGATGGCGTAGACACAGTCATAGGCATCCGCCGCAAACTGGTTGGGGGTGTCGCCGTAGTTGGACTGGTAGCTGGACACAAAGTTCTTGGTCAGGTCATCGGTGGCATCCGCAGAGAAGGGAGTGAGCAGGATGACGCCCTCTGCCAGGCTGGTGTCAAAGCCTTCCAGGGTCAGGATCCCGTCCATGCCGTCCACGCCGAAGAAGGTGGGTGCATAGCCCATGTCGCTGGCCTGCTTCAGGATCAGGGAAGCGGGGGTGTAGTAGATGGGAAGGAACAGAAGCTCCGCACCCTTGTCCTGGGCATCCTTTAACTGCACGGTGAAGTCCGTGGTGTCATCGCTGGGGAATGCCTGCTCGGAGACCAGCTCCAGGCCCAGCTCCGCCGCACGGGTCTTGAAGGTGTTGTAGATCCCGGTGGAGTATGCATCGGAGTTGTTGTAGATCACCGCCACCTTGGTAGCCATGGCGTGGTCTGCGATGTACTGTGCGGATGCGGATCCCTGGTTGGGATCGGAGAAGCACAGCTGGAACACATTGTCATTGCCTGCAAGCACGTCCGGAGAGGATGCGGAGGGAGTCAGCATGAAGACTCTGTCTGCATAAGCCTCGCCCGCCACTGTGATGCAGGGGGTGGAGGTGGTGGTGCCGGTGATGACCTGCACATCCCAGTCCTTCAGGTTATTGTACGCATTGACGCTCTTCTCGGCATCGTGCTCATCGTCCTGTGCGTTGAGTTCAATGGTCAGACCTGTGCCCTTCGCATTGAGCTCGTCCACTGCGATCTTTGCGCCGTTTGCCACGGCATTGCCGTAGATGGCCGCACCGCCGGTGAGAGGTCCGATGACGCCCATCTTCAGGGTGCCGGTGACCTTACCGCCCGCTGCGCCGGTACCTGCGCTCGTCTGCTGCGCCTCCTGGGACCCGGTCCCTGCCGCAGGCTGAGCATCCGCTCCGCAGGCAGTCATGGAGAGTACCAGAGCGCCTGCTGCCAAAAGAGACAAAAGCTTTTTTTTCATAATCTTCTCCTCCTGTGAATAGTGAAAAAGCCAAAAGGACTCCGTGTGTGCCACCTTTGGCTTTGAATGCATCATATAAGAAGAGAGGGCGTTTGTCAACATACAAATATTATTGTATACAGAAATGCATATGTGGTCCATCCCCGCGACCGGTACAGTCCCGGTGCGGAAAGCCTTTGCATTTGTCTTTGCAAGCGGCTATACTATAGTCATCAAAGGCGCGTCATCTCGTGCGATTCGGGGGCTTTCGAATGCTGCTTCGGAGGGATACCATGGGGAAAAAGAGAACGAAATTTGCCGCGAACATCTACGTCATCTCACTGCTGCCGCTGATCCTGCTGGCAGTCATCCTGCTGATCGCAGGCTACCCGCTGGTTCAGAACGCCCTGGTGGCGGAGGCGGAGCAGGACCTGCAGGACACCGCCGTTCTGACGGAGAGCCTGCTGGACACGGTCTGGCCGGGGGATTACCGGCTGGAGGGGGAGGAAGCCCTCTACCTCTACAAGGGAGATACGGATATCACCTTTGATTATGCCATGATCGACGCCATCAAGGCCAAAACCGGGCTGGACATCTCCGTCATCTATCGGGACACCCGCATCCTCACCACCGTCACGGACAAAAGCGGTGTCCGGGCCATCGCCACCGGTGTGGCGGAGCCCATCCTGAAGCAGGTGCAGGGCGGGGAATCCGTCTTTTACCACAACGTGAAGATCTACGACACCGAATATTTCGCCTACTATACCCCCTTAAAAAACAGCGATGGCAGCATGGCAGGCCTCCTGGCCGTGGCCAAGCCCGCCTCTCAGGTGCAGAGCGAGATCCGGCAGGTGCTGCTGCCCTTCTTCCTCATCGATCTGGTGCTGATGTTTGTGGCGGTCTTTGTGGTCTCCGGCTACACCAGGCATTTTTCCTCCGCTCTCTCCTCCCTTTACAGCTTTCTGGAAAAGGCGGCGGACGGGGAATCGGACGTGGAGATGGACCCTGCCGTTTTGGAACGACACGATGAATTCAGCCAGATCGGCACCTCCGTGCTGAACATGCACCGGTCCCTTCGAAACGTGATGGAGCGCGATCCCCTGACTCAGCTCTTTAACCGCAGGAGCGCGGACCGGAAGATGAAGCTCATCATGAACCGGGAGCACGGAGAGGAAACGGACTTTTGCATCAGCATCGGCGACATCGACTTTTTCAAAAAGGTCAACGACACCTACGGACACGATGCGGGAGATCTGGTGTTAAAGGAAGTGGCAAATGCCATCCAGGAGCATATGCTCTCTCTGGGATTTACCGCCAGATGGGGCGGAGAGGAATTTCTGCTGGTCTTTGACCGGTCGAAGCTGGAGGCCGCGGGAGAATCCCTGACAGAGCTTCTGTCCAGGATCCGCCGTCTGGAGATCCGCTACGGAGAGCAGCTGATCCCCGTGACCATGACCTTCGGCGTCAGCGAATGGGATCCGGGCATGACACTGGACGATCTGATCCGGAGTGCGGACCGGAAGCTCTACTACGGAAAAGAGAACGGCCGGAACCGGGTGGTGGTGCACCTGGATCCGGAGCAGGAGGAGAGCATCCCCGAAGAGGAGCCAGAGCATGGCTCCCGCCTGGAGGCGAGAGCCCAAAGCTGATATCCGGATGAGCCTTCTCCGCGGTTTTAATCCGGGAGGAATCTGCGCAGCCTGTCCGTGAGGACCACGGCCAGCGCGATCTTTAACAGATCAAAGGGAAGGAAGGGAAAGACACACATGGACAGGGCGCCGGCTACCGTGATGGCGCCCTTTGTTTTTGCGTAAACCTGTACGAACCAGGCAGTCCCGAAGGCATAGCACACCAGAAGTCCGGCCAGCATGGACAGCGCCAGCAGCAGAGCGCGGACAATGCGGTTCTTTGCGGCTTTCCCGTTCACCACTCCCTCCATGGCCCACATGACCCCCGCACAGGGGAGAAATCCCAGAAGATATCCCCCCGTCAGCCCCAGAAGCTTGCCGGGTCCTGCGCCGAATCCTGCAAAGACCGGGACCCCGATGAGGCCCAGCAGCAGATAGACCAGCACGCAGAGGATCCCCCTCTTTCCGCCCAGCAGCGCCACCGCCAGAAATACCGCAAAGGTCTGCAGGGTAAAGGGTACCGGCCCCGGGATGCTGATCCAGGAGCAGACGGCGATGAGGGCAGCAAATACGCCGACGAGGATGATGTCCCGGGTGCGGGATGCACTCCCCGTAGATGCGGCCCTGTTTTTTTCAGAGATGTTTTGTTCCGTGATGTTTTGTTCCGTGATGTTTTCCATAAAAAATAAGCCTCCTTATGCAGCGAGGCTTATTTTATAACGCTTTCGGTGGATTGTCAACCTGTATTCTCTTTTGGTTAACAATTCAGGAATCCATCTCTCCGTTCCGGTATCTCTGAACGATGCTCTGGATCCTCTCACTGGGATTGAGCAGATCCGAGATGGAGGAGTCGTGGTTCAGGGTATCGATGAGATAAGCGATGTACTTGCTCAGGTCGCAGCTGATATACCACTCGCGGTTTAACAGCTCCGGCGTCTGGTAGATCAGGTTGGTGGTGAGGATCCGGTCGATGATCCCCTCCTCGTAGGCCTTGTCGAAACGGTCCAGGCCGTTGGTGAACAGGCCGAAGGTGGCGAAGACGAAGATCCGCCCGGCATTGCGCTTTTTCAGGGCAGATGCCACCTCGATGACACTCTCTCCGGAGGAGATCATGTCGTCGATGATGATCATGTCCTTCCCCGTCACGTCGCTGCCCAGGAATTCGTGGGCTACGATGGGATTGCGCCCTCCCACGATCTTGCGGTAGTCCCGGCGCTTATAGAACATGCCCATGTCCAGACCCAGGACATTGGCCACATAGATGGCTCTGCTCATACCGCCCTCATCGGGGCTGATGATCATCATATGGTCCGCATCGATGCTCAGGCCCTTCACGTTCTTCAAAAGACCCTTGATGAACTGGTAGGCCGGCTGCACCGTCTCGAATCCGCTTAAGGGGATGGCATTCTGCACCCGGGTATCGTGGGCATCGAAGGTGATGATGTTGTCCACCCCCATGCTCACCAGCTCCTGCAGGGCCAGCGCACAGTCCAGGGACTCCCGGGCCGTTCTGCGGTCCTGACGGCTCTCGTACAGAAACGGCATGATGACGGTGATCCGTCTGGCTTTGCCCCCCACGGCGGCGATGATGCGCTTGAGATCCTGGAAATGGTCATCCGGAGACATGTGATTCTCATGTCCGCAGAGGGTATAGGTCTCGGAATAGTTCAGCACGTCCACCAGCAGGTACAGATCCGTCCCTCTCACGGACTCCAGGATCATGCCCTTCGCCTCGCCGGAGCCGAACCGCGGCACCTTGGCCTGCAGCAGGTAGGAATCCCGGGTGTATCCGGTAAATGCCAGGCTTCCCTTGTGCTCACTCTCCCGCTCCTCGCGCCATTTCACCAGGTACTGGTCCACTCTCCTGGCCAGATTCATGCATCCGTCCAGAGAAATGATACCCAGTGCGCCAACGGGGATCGTTTCCAGGTTCCTTTTTTCTTCGCGTTTAGGCATATGTTCTCTCCTGTTCCTGTGCGGCGCCCCCGGTTTTGCCGGCAGCGGCCGGACACGTGCCGCTCTAGCGTCTGCCGATCATCCGGTAATCGGGGCCGGACAGTTTGATAAAGGTGTACCCCCCTGTCAGTCTGGACAGCACCCTGTCGGAATACCGGTCTCTGATATCCGCCAGACTCAGGTTGGTGGAAATGATGGTGGACTTCCTGCGAAGATCCCGTTCATTCATGCACTCAAACAGCCTGGATGCCACAAAGCTGTTGGGAAGCTCCGTTCCGAGATCATCCAGGATCAGCAGATCACACCCGTAGAGCTGAGAGGAATACCGGAACCGCTCTGCCCGGTCCGGATCGCCGAAGCTCAGGTCCGCAAGGGTGTCAAAAAGCCGCTGGGAGCTCAGATAGATCACGGAGTGCATCGTTTTCAAAAGCTCTGCGGCTATACAGCAGGAAAGAAAACTCTTTCCCGTTCCTACTGTACCATAGAATACCAGATTTTTATAGGAGGCGTCAAATGTTTCCGCAAAGTCCCGGCAGATGTCCACCGCCCCGCGAAAATGCTCCAGATCCTCCCCCTTCAGGTGGTCATAGCGGATCCGTTCAAAGTTCTGCTCTCTGATCTGCTCCCGGATCCCGCACTGATCGTACAGGATCTCCGCCTCCTTGTTCAGCAGGCACCGGCATTTTTCCTTCCGCCCGTCCGGCATCTGCACATACCCGGTGTCCCGGCATTCCTCGCAGGTGTAGATGGGGTCCAGATCCTCGGGACCGTACCCGCCCTGCCGAAGCGCCTCCCGGATCTTTTCCCGGATCCCGGGGATCTGCTCCCGGATCTGCCGCGCTTTTGCAGTCTGATCCGCCAGCTCCGCCCTGGCCGCCGCGATGGCTGCCGCGGTGAAGGCATTTTCCAGTTCCCGCAGCTGCGGGACCTTTCTGTCGATCTGTTCCCGCTTTTCCTGGGTCAGGATGCGGTTTCGCTCCCGGGTCACATCATAGGAATGTATGATCTGCCTGTACTGATCCTCTGTCAGCATGGATCCTCCCTTTTACGCAGCGGACTGTGCGCCCTTTAATTGCTGACGATCCGCTTCTCCAGCTCCTCCAGATCCACATCCTGGGACTGGAACTGTCCAAAGCTTCCGCTGGGCTTTCGCCCTCCCCTGCCGGCGCTCTCCGTCTGGCTCCGCTCTCCGGCCTTCCGCCGCTGCTCATCCGCCCGGGCGATGTCCTCCAGACCGGTGAGACCCTGCTTGTGCCAGTTGGTGAGGATCCCGTCCGCGTACTGGAACCGGTGGCTGTCCGTGGCCATCACCGTCCGGTCGCAGGCTTCCAGGATCACTTCCCGGGAAAACCCGAAGGTCTCCCGCCACTTTGTGAGATATTCCAATTCCTTCTCCGTGGGTGAGGTGCTCTTTCCCAGGCGGTTCATGATCTCGTAGATCTCTTTGGAATAGCGTCCCGGGCTGCGTCTGGCCTCCTCGGGGGTACGGATCCCCTGCTCATGCCAGGCGATGGCCACCTTTTCGATGTAGCGGAAATCCCGCTTCCCCAGATCCACGCAGTACTGGATCAGATAGTCGATGAGATCATCGTCAAATCCCAGGGTCTCCCGGATGTAGAACAGGGACTGGAGCTCGGAGGTGGACAGGGGACGCCCCATATAGGCCTCCGCCGCCACAAAGAGCATCTTTGCGCTCTCGCTGTCCCGGAATCTGCGAAGCTGCGCCGCGCTGACCCGTACCTTTTTATACGGATCCTCCGCCTCGGGCGCCGGCGCCTCCGGCATCATCCGCAGGATCGTGGCTCCCGCCGGAGCCCCTTCCGGATCCTGGGTCCGGGCCTGGGGAGCGGGGGTTTTCGGCGGTTCTACGGCCGCCGGCACCTTCTGGGGCGCATGGGTCTCCTCCACACTGGGGCCCTGGGGCGCTCCCGCACACAGATTCTTCATCCGGATGCCGGACACTGCGCCGTCCTCCCCGAAGGACAGGCACAGGATCTCCTGTTTTTCCCAGTATTTTAACGCCCGCATCACATCGCTTTCGGTATAGTTGAAGCGCTCTGCCAGGTCCGAAATGCCCGTGGACAGGTGTGCGTTCATCATGCGGACCAGATACAGATAGATCTTGAGCTGCGCGTCGTTTGCGGATGTCATGTATTCATCGATGAAACGATTGGATATGATCGTCGCACCGATATAGCTGTCCTGATAGATCGTGATCTCTCCCATTTTACCCCGATACTCCCCCACAAGAAATGATGACGTCTCCTCGAAAGGCGACTACGTACACCATACCACACAAAGGCCCCAACTTCCAATGTACAAAGTGACGGATTCTCGGCGTGCTCCGGCGCTCCGGCTCCCCGGGGATTATTTCGTGGATACCGTGGATATCGTGTAAAAAAGCGCCTTTCCTTTTTGGATCGGCGCTTCTTTTTCCACAGGATGTCCCCCGGGCTTCCACAGCCGCCCCCGGCAAAGGGCCGGACGGGGGATGTGGATATGTGGATGATCAGGTCCTTCCAAGGAGCCCTTCCCCGATTTTGTAGACATCTCCGGCGCCCATGGTTATGCACAGATCATCCTTTATGCAATTTGTCCAAAGGTATTCTTCGGCGGATGCAAAATCGGGAACGCTGACGGCATCCTTTCCTCTCTCCCGGATCCGGACCGCGATATCCTCCGGCCCGACCCCCAGGGTATCCGTCTCTCTGGCCGCATAGATGGGGACCACCACCACATGATCCGCCAGGCTTAAGGCCTCCGCAAACTCCTCCAGAAAGGCTTTGGTCCGGGTGTAGGTGTGGGACTGAAAGGTCACCCACAGCTCCCGGTGGGGCACCGTCAGCGCCGCCCGCAGCGTCGCCTCGATCTCCGTGGGATGGTGGGCATAATCGTCCACCAGCTGCACGCCGTCCCCGAAGGTACCCTTTCGCTCAAACCGCCTCTCGGTGCCGGTAAACTCCTCCAGCGCCGCCACGGCCTGCTCCCGCCGGATGCCCATATACTCCGCCGCAGCCAGAGCCGCCATGGCGTTTAACTCGTTGTGATGTCCGGGGACCAGAAGCTTTAAGGGGATCCTCTCCGGGCAGTAAAGGACTTCCTCCCCGTAGGCATCCACCGGATCCGGCCCGAAGGGGATGACTTTGCAGGACAGATTCTTTGTCAGCTCCCGGTAGTCCGGGATGGACGCATTGATGATCAGCGCGCCGTCCCCGGGCAGGAGCCCGGCGAAGCGGGCAAAGGAGTCCCGGATCTCGGCCAGATCATGGAAGAAATCCATATGATCCTCCTCCACGTTCAGGATGATCCCGATCCGGGGGAAGAAGGACAGGAAGCTGTTGGTGTATTCGCAGGCCTCTGTCACAAAGTAGCCGGAGTGCCCGACACGGATATTGCCGCCGATACTGGGGAGCATTCCCCCCACGAACAGGGTGGGATCGGTGCCTGCCTTCACCAGGATCTCACTGAGCATGGAGGTGGTGGTGGTCTTTCCGTGGGTCCCGCTCACCGCCACCGGCATCTCGTAGTTTTTCATCAGCTGCCCCAGGATCTCGGCCCGGGTCATATGGGGGATCCCCAGCTCCAGGGTCCGGGCGTACTCCGGATTGTCCGGATGGATTGCCGCGGTGAAGACGACGCAGTCAATGTCCGGGGTGATATTCTCTCTCCTTTGTCCGTAGAAGATCCGGACACCCTTTTCCTCCAGACGCTTTGTCACCTCGCTCTCTGCCCGGTCGGAGCCCAGAACGGTAAACCCTCTCTCCCGCAGTACCTCCGCGATGGCGCTCATGCTGATGCCGCCGATGCCGACGAAATAGATCCTGCAGGGTCTGGAAAAATCAACTGTGTACATAAGGAAGTCCTCTCTTGCGTATTCGCTTGCGTATCCGCCTGTCTTGTGTTACATTAGTGTCTGCGCTTTTCGGGCCGTCAGTTCGAAACCATCCTGACGATAAACAAAACTAAGGAGAAAAAAATGAAAAAAAACACACTGTTTCTGGTTCACGCGGCTGCCATAGCCGCTCTCTACACGGTGCTCACGCTCCTGGCAAACGCCTTCGGTCTGGCTAACTACGCCATCCAGGTCCGCTTTTCCGAAGCTCTGACCGTCCTTCCCTGGTTTACACCGGCGGCCATCCCCGGCCTCTTCGCCGGATGCCTCCTGTCCAACCTGCTGACGGGGGCTCTGCCTCAGGATGTGATCTTCGGAAGTCTGGCAACGCTCCTGGGTGCGGTTGGCACCTGGCTTCTGGGAAAGGCGGCTGCGAAGATCCCTGCGGAAAAGCGCATGCCCTGGAAATTCCTGGCACCGGTTCCCCCCATTGTCGCCAACATATTGATCATCCCGCCCATCCTGGCCTTTGTCTACAGGTTTGAGGGGACCATCCCCTATTTTATGCTGACGGTGGGGCTGGGAGAGATCATCAGCTGCGGGATCCTGGGGATGATCCTGTTTTTCTCCCTGGAAAAACGCCCGGGGATCATCTCTCCTGACCGTGATATGCATAAGTGATAAAGACGTTTCCCTGTTCCTCAAAATAGGCGGTCTGGCTGGAAATGCTCCGCTTTTCCAGCTCGCCGCTTTCCGGATCCAGGACCACGATCTGGTTCTCGTTGAATCCCGTCACCAAAAGCGCACCCCCGTCCTGTAACAGGACGAGTACCGGAATATCCATATTCACATAATACAGCACATTGTCAAGTGTGCATCCCGTCAGGTCCATCACCCGGGCCTGCGGGAGGTTTCCCTCCAGGATCTCCAGGACGCTCTGTCCCTGACCCAGCAGATAATCCGAATTCCGGATGACTCCCTCATACTTTAAGATCGTATCCAGACAGATGGCCAGACTGTTTTTGTCCTGCGTGACGCTCTCGGCGCCGATGGCCATGATCTGATTCCGAAATACCCTGCTGCTTCTGCGCCAGACGGGATTCCCGTCCTCCTCCAGCACCAGCCCCGCCACTTCATAGGCCCTGGTCACGGCTCTGGCCGGTGAATTGTAGATCCCCGCCACACCGTAGGCGTCGTAGACATAGTACCCGTCGTAGGCCCGGCCGGGGTCTACCCGAAGCTCTCTTCCCCCTTCGTACACCACCTCCTTCGGCGTCACCACCTTCAGGGATTTGGTGTCGATCTGGCTTCTGGTCCGGATCTGGACGAACCGCTCATAGGTTTCGATCACCGCCACGGAGATCACATTCTTGCCGCTGGCCACCTCCTCGCTGGTGGTGATATTGTCCGGGAGTGCTTCCTCCGGCTCCCCGCTCTCCGGCAGCCGGATCCGCTCCAGGGTGATCTGATTGTCCTCCACCCTGCAGTCCGTCACGTAGAGCCCGTTTTTCTCATAATCCTTCAGGAGCCTTCCGCCCTCGGTGCAGATACAGACCCGGTACAGCGGATAGAGCATCCTGCCGGTCTTGTCCCTGCGGATGTCCTCCCGCCTGGCCAGGCCGTAGATCAGATCATCGCCGATAAAGCCCAGGAATCGGATGGCCTCCCCTTCTCCGGCCAGCAGCCGGATCTGGGTCTCGTCCTTCAGATTGGTGACCCGCAGGGCTCCCGCTGTGGTCCCGTCCAGGTCCTCCAGCGTCACCATGATCCGGTGATCCGCGCTGGTGAGCATGGTGTCATCCTGCACCAGGCTTCCGTACTCGCTGACGGTCTTTTCCTCGATATCCGCCAGATAGATCTCGCTTTGCAGGCTGAGGTACAGATGCCCCTCCCGGTTTAGGTACAGGAGCTTCTCCATCTCCGCCTCCAGAATGGCGGCGGTTTTGGCATAGGGGATATAGACCAGCTCCTCGATGGTGTTCACCTCGGAATCATACTGGTACAGCGCGATCCCCACCTCTCCCTGGTGTCTGCCCCGGTTCATATAGCCGTACACCGCGAACTGCACGATCCCCGCTTCGCTGCACCCCAGGATCTTGATCCCGTGGGCGTCATAGGTGGTTCGCTCGTCGAAGTGATCGTCGTCGTAGAATCCGAAGACCCTCCCCAGCTTGCCGGAGGAGGCATTGTAGCAAAAAAGCGTCCCTGCGGCGGTAAAGGCCAGGATATTCCCGTCCTCACTCTCCGCCATATGGACATTTTCATCCGTGATCCCCAGGGCGATCTTGTCATTGGCGCACATCCGGTCCGGATCCGGGATCTGTTCCATGGTGCGCTCGTAATTTAGCAGATAGATCCGCTCCTGCGTGTAGCGGATGCGGAAATATTCCCGGACAAAGTACCGGTCCTCTCCCGCCCGTACCAGACTGTCCACCAGGAAGGAAGCCAGGCTCCCGAAGTTCTCCCGGTAGCGGATCTGCGTCTCTCCTTCCTGTACGGCCCCCAGATCTCCGTAGGTCATCTGGGCAAAGCTGGAGTGGATGTCCACCCGGGCGAAGGTGGAATTGTCCGAAAGAGCCGCATTGGTCTCCATATATTTGGTCAGCTCTCTGGCCGCCTCCCGGTCAAAGAGCTTTTTGTGGAATCCGGAGACAAAATCCAGCTTTTCCTGTGCATGGGGTTCCTCCCCCCACAGGATCCGGGTGTAAAAGTGAAACTCCCGTCCGGCGGCGTTCACCACGCAGACGGACAGCAGGTATTCCACATCCCGCTGCAGCAGATCCTTAAAGGCGAAGGTACCCCGGACCCGGGATCTGGTGCTGTGAAGATCCGCAACCTCCCCCTGCTCGATGAGTCTGCCGTCGTCGATGTTCCGGGTCTCAAACAGCACCTGCGCGATCTGCTGACCGTATGGCGTGATGATAAAATCACAGGTTCTGTTTTCCGACAGAACTGTCAGATTGTCGTGTTGGTAGGAGATGTCCATCTCCCGGGCGTAGGCATGCAGCGGATTGTAGGCCGTTTCGCCGCAGAGCATGCGCATCACCGGGAAATCGGCGGGTGCCATTTCCATGGTGATGTTCTCATGTCCCTGATTCATCATGCGATGGGCCACCGCCATCGTCACGAAAAACACTGCAACGAAGACGAAGACCTTAAACAGCGTCTTCTTCATCCGACTTCCAATCCTGTTTAACCGAAGATTCGCCCTCCGAAAGATCCGGAGGGCGAAATCCGCAAAGCCTTATCTGATTACTTCGATCCGGGCCATGGCGCGCTTCAGCGCGATCTCCGCGCGCCGAAGATCCGTATTCTCATCCTTGTTCTTCAGCCGCTCCTGTGCCCGGCGCAGAGCGGCATCCGCTCGATCTTTGTCGATCTCATCCGGCCACTCCACCACCTCGGCCAGGATGGAGATCTGGTCCGGCAGGATCTCCGCAAAACCGGCATGCAGCGCGGCTTCCCGGATTCCCTCCTCCTCATGGATCGCCAGGATCCCGGGAGATACGATGACGGTCAGCGGGATATGACCGGGAAGTACACCGATCTGTCCCTCCGTCGTGTTGAATTCCACCATCTGCGCCTCCCCCTCGTAAAACACACGCTCGGGGGTAACGATCCGCAGGGCTACTGTCTTTTCTGCCATAAACTCTCTCCCGTGACCTGTTACTGACGGTTATTGTACTTCTCCACCACCTCGTCGATGGAACCGGTGTTCATGAAATAGCTCTCGGGGATGTTGTCGTGTCTGCCCTCCAGGATCTCGCGGAAGCCGCGGATCGTCTCGGCGATCGGCACATACTTTCCGGGAATGCCCAGGAACTGCTCTGCCACATGGAACGGCTGGGACAGGTATCTCTGGATCTTTCTGGCTCTGGAGACCACTAGCTTGTCCTCCTCGGAGAGCTCGTCCATACCGAGGATGGCGATGATATCCTGCAGCTCCTTATACCTTTGCAGGATCTCCTGCACGCCACGGGCTGTGCGGTAGTGCTCCTCACCCACGATGCGGGGATCCAGGATGCGGGAGG
>JAFYFY010000243.1 GCA_017543485.1 Lachnospiraceae bacterium
AATTACCCCCCGGCCTTTTTCACCTTCTATCTGCCGGAGTCGGGGCACAACCCCGTCCACTTCGATCCCCTCTACGACGGGGACCCGAAGGATCTCCCGGCGGACACCGCCTGCGGGCAGTCCGTGGATGCCTCCTGCAGAAAGCTCTATGAGAAATTCGTCCGAAACGGGATCCCGGTCCACTTCAACGAGTTCGGCTGTGTGGACAAAAACAACCAGGCGGACCGCATCACCTACAACGCCTACTACGTGGCAAAGGCCCGCAGCTACGGCATGGCCTGCTTTTACTGGGACAACGGCAGCATGATCCACTCCCCGGGCAGCATGGGGATCTTCGACAGACGCCGCCTGAGCTTCCCGGATCCGGCCATGACCGAAGCCATGATCCGCAGCGCCCGATGACAGAAATTCCCATCCCCATGGAGATATGAAAATGACGAAAAAGAAACCGAATGTCCTGTTGATCCTGTATGTGATCCTGCTGTGCGGCCTCGCCGGCTACGGGATCGTCTCTGCGCTCACCGGCCGCCCTTACCGCGCCCTGGGCAGTCTCTTCTGGGGCGTTTCCTTCAGTTATCTGTATTTCGCAAGGCCCGGCTCCGCCCTGCACGGGATCTCCCCGGAGGGAGCGGATCGGAAAGGACGGATCCTGAAGGGAGCCGTCACTGCACTGGTGTGCGCGGCGGTGATCTGTGCCCTGATCCTGCCCATGGGGCTCTCCCCCGCCTGGAACGGGACCAACCCGGAGCATCGGGACCAGTACGAGCGTATGGCCAAATCCCTGCAGCACGGCCACATTTATCTGGAGTATGACGATGTGGATCCGAAGCTGGCGCAGATCGCAAATCCCTACGACCCCGCCGCCCGCATCGAGGCCGGCATCTCCTATCATTCCGATCATGCCTACTACGGCGGGCATTATTATATGTACTTCGGCGTCGTCCCCGCCATCCTCGTCTTTCTGCCCTACCTGGCCGTCACCGGCCGGGATCTGCCCACCTATCACGCCACCCAGCTCTTTGTGGCTCTGGCGGTGGTGGGGATCTTCCTGCTTTTCCGGGCTCTGGCAAAAAAATACTTCCCCACGGTATCGTTTCTGACACTTTTGTCACTTAGCAGTGCCTTTTCCGCCATCTCTCTGTACTATGCGACGGATGCTCCCGCCCTTTACTGCACCGCCATCACCGCGGCGGTCTGCATGGAGGTCTGGAGTCTGCTCTGCTTCTTCCATGCGGTCTACCTGATCCCCCCGGAGCGGGAGTGGAAAAAGGTTCTTTTTGCGGTAGCGGGGGCTCTCCTCGGTGCCCTGGCCTTCGGCTGCAGACCCCCCGCGGCTCTGGGGAATCTCCTGCTCATCCCCATGCTCATCGCCTACATCCGGGATGAGCTGGCCTTCCGGCCCAAGAGAAAGACGGGGCGGCTCCTGGTAAAGCTTCTGCTGGCTGCCCTCCCCTATCTCATCATCGGGGTGCTCCTGATGATCTACAACTACGCCCGCTTTGAAAATCCCTTTGAGTTCGGCCAGGCCTACCAGCTCACCGCCAACGACCAGAGCGGCTACGGAAGCTTTCTGGAGCGCTTCAGCACCGTGCGCAGCGTCAACGGTCTTCTGGATAATTTTGTGGGCTTCTCCCTGATCACCGGACACTTCCCCTTTGTGTTCTTTAACAGTGTCTTCGTCAACTTCCCGGTGCTGGCCTTCCTGTTTGCGACCTTCACCGACCGGGTCCGGATCCGTGCAGAGCAAAACGGCCTCCGGGGACTGATGATCACGCTGCTGCTGCTCCCGCCCTTCATCACCCTGGTGCAGATCCAGTGGACGCCGGGGATGGGCACCGCGGAGCGCTACCGGATGGATCTGTACTATCTGGTATGTCTCCTGTGCTTTCTCACCATGGGATTCTGGCATGAATGCCTCTCCCTTTCGGAAAAGCGCAGATTCAGTGCCTGGATCTGTTTCTTCAGCTTCGCAGCGGTCTTTGCCTGCCTGCTCCTGTCCCTGGCTCCCAATGACATGAATGTGACCGAGCTTTTCCCGGAGACACTGGATGCCTGGAGACAGGTTCTGATGCTCCGATAGAAAGACGGGCCCGTCCCATCCGGACGAGCCCGTCTTTTTTTCTGCTTTTCTCTTTCTGCTTTTTTCTTTCTGCCTTTCCCGTGTCTGTTCCACTGTCCCGTATCTGTTTTGCTTTCCTGCGACCCCCTGTGCGCTCAGTCCTCCTCTTCCAGGGACTGGGTCTTGTGCACCACCACCGTGGCATCGTAGCAGGAAAAGATCTCGTCGATCCTGGCCTTTTCCGGCTTTTTGGTGATGCAGCTCACCAGGGGCACCACGATGAGCCCCGCGATCATGGTGATGGCGCCCGCATTGATGGGGGATTTGATGAACTTCAGGAACAGGTTTAAAACCGTCACCCCCACACCCACGGCGTAGCTGGCCCACACGGAGGCCGCCGTAATCTTTTTGGAATACAGCCCGTAGAGGAAGGGGGCCAGGAAGGCGCCTGCCAGCGCGCCCCAGGAGATGCCCATGAGCTGGGCAATGAAGGTGGGCGGGTTAAAGGCCAGCACCACACTCAGGATGATAAAGAAGGCCACCAGCGCCCGGATCACCAGAAGCTGCGTCTTCTCCGTCATCTTCTTCCAGCAGGTCTTTTTCAGAAAGTCCAGGGTCAGGGTGGAGCTGGAGGTCAGCACCAGAGAGGACAAAGTGGACATGGAAGCGGAAAACACCAGCACCACCACGATACCGATGAGCAGGTCCGGCAGGGTGGAGAGCATCTGGGGGATGATGCTGTCATAGGCCACGGCGCCGCTCTCCGTGCGGATGACCACGGACTCAAAGAGCCTGCCGAAGCCACCCAGGAAGTAGCACCCGCCGGCGACCACCACCGCAAAGAAGGTGGAGACCACGGTTCCGGTGCGGACGGCTTTTTCGTCCCGGATGGTATAGAATTTGTGAACCATCTGGGGCAGTCCCCAGGTACCCAGGGAGGTGAGGATGACGACTCCCAGAAGGTTTAAGGGATCCGGCCCGAAGAAGGCGGTGAGGAGCCCCTGGGATCCCTGCAGTGCCGGAACCGCCACATCGTCCGCCGGGATCAGGGAGAGCTGCCTCACCGCAGCGAGGAACCCGCCCTTTTGCTGCAGCACGGAGACGATGACGGCGCAGATGCCGATGATCATGATGATGCCCTGGATGAAGTCATTCAGGGCCGTAGCCATATATCCCCCCAGGATCACATAGGCCCCTGTCAGCACCGCCATCAGCAGGATGCAGATCTTGTAATCGATCTCAAAGGCCATGCCGAAAAGCCGGGAGAGGCCGTTGTAGACAGAGGCGGTGTAGGGCACCAGGAAGATGAAGGCGATGACGCTCCCCGCCACCTGCAAAGAGGAGGAGTCGAAGCGCTTTCCGAAAAACTCCGGCATGGTCCGGGCATCCAGCTTCTGGGTCATGACCCGGGTGCGGCGTCCCAGCACCAGCCAGGCCAACAGGCTCCCGATGAGGGCGTTGCCCAGTCCGATCCAGGTGGCGGACAGGCCGTATTTCCATCCGAACTGCCCCGCGTATCCCACAAACACCACCGAGGAAAAATAGGAGGGGCCGAAGGCAAAGGCGGTGAGCCAGGGACCCACGCTGCGACCTCCCAGCACATAGTCATTCACGCCCTTGTTGGACTTGGCGGACAGGATCCCCACCAGGATCATCACGCCGAAAAACAAAATGAGCATCAACAGTTTTGCAAGCATCGCTTCTCTCCGATCTGGTTGAAATGATTGATTCCTTTGCCGCTTTAACACTTAAAAGCGTTTAAGCATTAAAGCGATTATAGCGCACCGCCGCATTTCCCGCAACTTCTTTTTTCCGGGATTGCCCTTCCCCCGCTTTCTGTATTATAATAACCCCCGGGTGCTGTAGCACTCCGGGGGCTCAGAAGAGTTCGGACGGTCCGCATCGGATCGACAGATTTCAAATATACAGACAAACCGAATATGGAAGAATGATGCCAGGAAGGCGCAGGCTCCAGAAGGGGTCTACGCTTTTTTACATCCTTCCGGGTACAGGCGCACCAGCTCCGCCACGGCTCTGCGCACCAGCTCTCCGGTGCTCAGGTTTTCGATGCCCACGATGTGATTGTCGCAGTTGGCAAAGGGGATCAGGATCCGGGCCGCATCCGCAGAAGCGATGGCATGGGCCATGGCAGGGGTCACCTCTCCGTTCATGGAGTCGGCGATGACGATGCCGATGGGACCCACGATGACAGAGGCCTTCCGGCAGGCCACCAGCACCGGGTTTTCTCCGGTGGCGGCAATGTCCGCTCCGGCCTTCAGCATATTGGAGGTGGCCAGAGAGTTGGTCCCCACGGCAGTGAGCTGTGCTTCGGGCAGCGCTTTTTTGATCTCCGTCACCAGCGCTTTCCCGACACCCCCGCCCTGGGCATCCACCACCAGAATATTACATCCTTTTTCCATATTCCCTCCTCCGCGGCAGTTCTTACGGCAGGCTTCAAAGAACCCGCCCGCTGCCCGCATCAAGCATCGGATCTACAAACAAGGATCTTTCTCTCCTACTTTAAGAG
>JAFYFY010000244.1 GCA_017543485.1 Lachnospiraceae bacterium
AAGAGAATGCTGCAGGAGGCGGTGGACGCCCTGATCGACAACGGCCGCAGAGGCCGCCCGGTCACAGGCCCCGGAAACCGTTCCCTGAAGTCCCTTTCCGACATGCTCAAGGGTAAGACCGGACGCTTCCGTCAGAACCTGCTGGGCAAGCGTGTGGACTACTCCGGCCGTTCCGTTATCGTCGTGGGACCCGAGCTGAAGATCTATCAGTGCGGCCTGCCCAAGGAGATGGCGCTGGAGCTCTTCAAGCCCTTCGTGATGAAGGAGCTGGTGGGAAGAGGCATCAGCCAGAACATCAAGAATGCAAAGAAGCTGGTGGAGCGCTGGGATTCCCAGGTCTGGGATGTGCTGGAAGAGGTCATTCACGAGCATCCCGTGATGCTCAACCGCGCCCCTACACTGCACAGACTGGGTATCCAGGCCTTTGAGCCCATTCTGGTAGAGGGAAAAGCCATCAAGCTTCATCCCCTTGTGTGTACCGCATTTAACGCGGACTTCGACGGAGACCAGATGGCAGTACACCTTCCGCTTTCCGTGGAGGCCCAGGCGGAGTGTCGCTTCCTGCTGCTCTCCCCCAACAACCTTCTGAAGCCCTCCGACGGAGGCCCCGTGGCCGTTCCTTCTCAGGATATGGTCCTGGGCATCTACTACCTGACCCAGGTCCGCGAAGGAGAGCCCGGAGAAGGCAAGTACTTCCGCAACATGAATGAAGCCATCCTGGCTTATGAGAACCAGATCATCACGCTGCACAGCAAGATCCATGTGCGCCGGAGCGTCACCATGGCGGATGGCCGGGAACTCACCGGCACGGTGGAGACCACGCTGGGAAGACTGCTCTTTAACGAGATCCTGCCTCAGGATCTGGGCTATGTGGACAGAAGCAATCCCGAGGAGGCCTTAAAGCCCGAGATCGACTTCCTGGTGGGCAAGAAGCAGCTCAAGGCGATCCTGGAGAATGTCATCAATACCCATGGTGCCTTCAAGACCGCAGAGGTGCTGGATGACGTCAAGGCCATCGGATATAAGTATTCCACCCGTGCAGCCATGACGGTTTCCATCTCCGATATGACCGTCCCCGCGGACAAGCCCAAGCTTCTGGAGGAGGCACAGGCTACCGTGGATACCATCACGGCCAATTACCGCAGAGGTCTCATCACCGAGGAGGAGCGCTACCGCGCCGTCATCAACGCCTGGAACGAGACCGATAAGAAGCTGACGGACGACCTGATCAACGGTCTGGACAAGTACAACAACATCTTCATGATGGCGGACTCCGGAGCCCGTGGTTCCAATCAGCAGATCAAGCAGCTCGCCGGCATGAGAGGACTGATGGCGGATACCTCGGGACGTACCATCGAGCTGCCCATCAAGTCCAACTTCCGTGAAGGACTGGACGTTCTGGAGTATTTCATGTCCGCACACGGCGCCCGCAAGGGTCTGTCCGATACCGCTCTGCGTACCGCAGACTCCGGTTATCTGACCCGCCGAATGGTGGATGTCTCCCAGCAGCTGGTCATCCAGGAGGAGGACTGCAGCGTGGGCCGGGATGAGATCCCCGGCATGACCGTTCGCGCATTCATGGACGGCAAGGAGACCATCGAAAAGCTGCAGGATCGTATCACCGGACGTGTCTCCTGCGAGGAGATCCGGGATCAGGACGGACAGGTCATCGTAAAGCCCAACCAGATGATCACCCCGGCCCGTGCAAAGAAGATCATTGCCATGAAGGATGCGGAGGGGAATCCCACTGTGGATCACCTGAAGATCCGTACCATCCTCACCTGCCGTTCCAAGACCGGTATCTGCGCAAAGTGCTACGGCGCCAACATGGCTACCGGCGAGGGCGTTCAGATCGGTGAGGCGGTCGGTATCATCGCCGCACAGTCCATCGGTGAGCCCGGTACCCAGCTGACCATGAGAACCTTCCACACCGGCGGTGTGGCAGGTGACGATATCACCCAGGGTCTTCCCCGTGTCGAGGAGCTTTTCGAGGCGAGAAAGCCCAAGGGACTGGCCATCATCGCAGAGTTTGGCGGTACAGCCGAGATCCGCGATACCAAGAAGAAGAGAGAGGTCATCGTCACCAATCAGGAGACGGGGGAGAGCAAGGCATATCTGATCCCTTACGGCTCCCACATCAAGGATGTGGACGGCAAGGTGGTGGAAGCCGGCGACGAGCTGACGGAAGGTTCCGTCAATCCCCACGATCTGCTGAAGATCAAGGGAATCCGCGCCGTGCAGGACTACCTGCTGCGTGAGGTCCAGAGAGTGTACCGTCTGCAGGGCGTTGATATCGCGGATAAGCATATCGAGATCCTGGTAAGACAGATGTTAAAGAAGGTGCGCATTGACGAGCCCGGTGATACCAGATACCTGTCCGGCACGCTGGTGGATGTCCTGGATTTTGAGGAGATCAACGAGCAGCTGGCTGCGGAGGGCAAGACCCCCGCGGAGGGACAGCGCATCATCCTGGGGATCACCAAGGCCGCACTGGCCACCGATTCCTTCATGTCTGCCGCATCCTTCCAGGAGACCACAAAGGTCCTCACGGATGCTGCCATCAAGGGCAAGGTCGA
>JAFYFY010000245.1 GCA_017543485.1 Lachnospiraceae bacterium
CGATGAGGGCACATCCCGCCATCTCGCATCCGTCCGCCACGCCCTTGACGATCTGTGCGATCTTCTCGGGGTAGTTTTTGCCGCAGGCAATATAGTCCAGGAAAAAGAGGGGCTCGCCCCCGGCGCAGGCCACATCGTTCACACACATGGCCACACAGTCGATGCCGATGGTGTCATGTCTGTCCATCAGCATGGCCACCTTCAGCTTCGTCCCTACGCCGTCGGTTCCGGACAGGAGCACCGGATCCTCCATTTTGCACAGATTCGCGGCGGAGAAGGCTCCGGAGAATCCTCCCAGGCCTCCCAGGACCTCGGGCCGCATCGTGCGCTTCACATGCTCCTTGATCAGTTCCACCGATGCGTATCCCGCTTCGATATCCACACCGGACTGCTTATAATCCAATCCCATACTGTCCTCCGTTTATCTCTCGATTTATTTCTTCTGGTCCGCCAGATACTGTCTGTAACCGACCTCCTGCAGCTTTGCATCCTTCGCCACCACCTGGTCCTTCAGGGATGCGCTGTATGCCTTCAGGCGCTCCAGCAGCGCATCATCCGAGGTAGCCAGGATCTTGGCCGCCAGCAGCCCTGCATTGGCACCGCCGCCGATGGCCACCGTCGCCACGGGGATCCCGCTGGGCATCTGCACGATGGAGTAGAGGGAATCGCGCCCTCCCAGAGAGGTGGTGTGCATCGGCACGCCGATGACCGGCATGGGGAAGATGGCCGCGCACATACCGGGCAGATGGGCCGCCATGCCGGCTCCGGCGATGATGACCTTAAAGCCCTTCTCCTCGGCGGTCTTTGCATACTCAAAAAAAACATCCGGTTCTCTGTGTGCGCTGATGATGGTCATTTCGTAAGGCACCCCGAGCTGTTCGAGGATGTCGGCTGCCTTGCTCATCACCGCGAGATCCGAATCGCTTCCCATCACGATCCCGACTTTGGAGACCGCATTTTTTTGTTCGCTCATGTTTCCGGAATATCCTTCCTTAGATTATAGTTGAATGCCTCCCGCACCTGTCCCGCGCTAGGTCGGGATCCAGAGCAGAAATGCACACAGAAACAGTGCCAGTCCGCACAAAACGGTACCCAGGATACCGAAGAGGCGGTAGGTGTCCTCCTTTCGGAGGGTGGCAAGCGCCAGAAGCAGTCCCACCAGGGCATAGACCGCCGCCAGGGCGCCGCCTGCCGCAAACCGTCCGGGGACCTGTCCTCCCATCCGGTAGCTGGCCAGGATCGCTCCCAGGAGCGAAAGCAGACTCACCGCCCCCAGGATCGTGGACATGATGGAAGGCAGGGGGTGCTTCCGGTTGGTAAAGATATATCCCTTACGCTTTCTCAAAACAGGAGTTTTCCTTTGGAAAGCAGGAGCTTCGCGCCGCAGATGATGAGCATGATGCCGGCTCCCAGCCCCAGAACGATGGAGACGACACCCAGCGCGATATTCCAGGCACCGCTCCCCCGCATGACCTTATAAACCTGTTCGTCCATATTCTGTCCTCCCGGGACCCGTGTCCCCTGGTTTCGTCCGTACCCTGCGAAGATTTACCGCTCCGCTCCGTACTCTTTGTAATAGGCATCGATGCGTGCCTTGATCTCATCGTCGATCCAGACCCGGCCGTGGCAGGGACGGTTGTACAGATGCTCGATGACCTCCTGCATGGTGACGATGGCTCCGGTGGGGAATCCGTAGGTCTCCCGGATCTCCTCCAGGGCACTGACCTGGCCCTTCTGGCCCTTTTCCATGCGGTTTAAGGAGACCATGAGTCCCACGATGTCCACATCCGCCTGGGCCTTCAGGATAGGGAAGGTCTCCTCGATGGATTTGCCGGAGGTGGTGACATCCTCGATGATGACCACCCGGTCCCCGTCTTTTAAGCTGCTCCCCAGCAGGATCCCCACATCTCCGTGGTCCTTTACCTCCTTGCGGTTCGAGCAGTACCGGATCTCCTTCCCGTAAAGCCTGCTGTAAGCGATGGTGCAGGCGACGGAGAGGGGGATCCCTTTGTAGGCAGGTCCGAAGAGGACGTCGAAATCGTCCCCGTATCTGTCATGGATGGCCTTTGCATAGTACTCTCCCAGCCGTCCCAGCGCGCTGCCCGTCACGTAAGCTCCCGCATTCATAAAAAACGGCGATTTTCTTCCGCTTTTCAGGGTAAAGTCCCCGAACTTCAGAACCTCGCACTCGATCATGAACTCGATAAATTCCTGCTTGTAGGCTTCCATAGGCACACTTCTCCTAATTTATATTCCTACCCATTGTAACAATTTCGGGGCACAATTTCAATCTGTGATTTCATCGGGAACTATGGTAAGATAAGCGCAGAAAAATCTTTCAGGAAAAGGACGTTTTCTCATGATCAAAGCCGAACTCACGGAGCTGAAAAAGCTCTATACCCAGAAGAACTGTTCCGTCAGCCGGATCTGCGGCTGCTATGTGGACGGAGACAAAAACAAGAAAGCACAGTTTGCCCGCTCCTTCCTGGGACTTCCCGAGGAAGAGATGTTCAAATACTTCGAGATCTTCCGGAAGGCCCTCTCCGGTACCCCGGGCAAAAACTGCATCGACCTGGAGTTTTTGCAGGAGTCCGTCCGGGAGGATGCCGGCGGCATCCAGACGCCCCAGGACTTTCTCCTGGCCCTTCGGGACAGCAAGCTGAAGGATGAAGATCTGCTGTATGAATATTTTAACCGGATCATCTCCTCCTTCGAATATGTGGGCAACTATCTCATCCTGGTGGTGGCCGATGCCTACGATGTGCCGGGACGGGCCATGGACGGCGCGGAGATGGAGGATGCCTCCGATGAGATCTACGAATATCTCCTCACCGTGATCTGCCCGGTGAACCTGACGGAGCCGGGTCTGTCCTTCAACGCGGAGACCGGCGAGTTCCACAACCGGGTCCGGGACTGGGTGGTGGAGCTTCCCATGACCGGGTTTCTCTTCCCGGCATTTAACGACCGCACCGCCGATATCCACAGCGTCCTCTACTACTCCAAGGACGCCGAGAACCTGAACGAATCCTTTATTGAGCTGATGCTGGGATGTGCCCAGCCCATGAGCGCCGGCGCCCAGAAGGAGACCTTCCAGGCTCTGGTGGAGGAGACCCTGGGAGAAACCTGCCAGTTCGAGGCGGTAAAGAACATCCACGAGAAGATGGGGGAGCTCATCGAGGAGCACCGCGAGGAACTCACCCCCCTGATGCTGGACCGGGGCGAGCTCAAAGGCCTCTTCGCCTCCAGCGGCGTGGACAATGCACATATGGCGGAGTTTGAACAGCACTACGAAGCGGCAGCGGGGGACAGCGCACCTCTCATGGTGAGCAATGTGTACAATCCCCGTTCCTTTGATATCAAAACCCCGGATGTGGTGATCAAGGTAAAGCCCGACCGGACGGATCTCATCGACGAGCGCACCGTGGACGGACGCCCCTGCCTGGTGGTGGAGCTGGGAGGTGAGGTCGTGGTAAACGGGATCCAGGTAAAGAGCGGAAGGAGAACGGAAGAAGATGAGTAAGCTGGCACTGTTTCTGGCGGACGGATTCGAAGAGATCGAAGGACTCACCGTGGTGGATATCTGCCGCAGATGCGGTCTGGATCTGGTCACGGTCTCCGTCATGGGCCGATTGGATATCATGGGATCCCATCAGATCCCGGTGAAAGCGGATCTGCTGCTGGAGGACCTGGATGCGGATGCCTGCGACATGCTGATCCTGCCCGGCGGCGGCGTGGGGACGAAAAATCTGGAGGCCTGTGAGCCCCTGATGACCTTACTGGACCGGTTCTACGGCGCGGGCAGATACCTTGCAGCCATCTGTGCGGCGCCCAGCATCTTCGCACACAGAGGATATCTGAAGGGCAGAAAAGCCACCTGCCATCCCTCCTTTGTCTCCCATCTGGAGGAGGGAGGTGCGCAGCACACCGGTGCCCCCGCACAGCGGGACGGCTTTCTCCTCACCGGCCAGGCCATGGGAGCCTCTCTTCCCTTCGCCCTGGAGATCGCATCGGTCTTCGCATCCCCCGAAAAGGTGGAGGAAGTATCCAGGGCCATCTGCAAACCATAAACCGTCCCTCTCAAAAGAAAGAATAAAAACATGGAAATCGAACGGAAATTTCTCATCGGAAAGCTGCCGGAGGACTTGGAGAACTACCCTTCTCTGGTGATCGAACAGGCCTACCTGTGCACGGATCCCGTGGTC
>JAFYFY010000246.1 GCA_017543485.1 Lachnospiraceae bacterium
CCGTGCTCATCCATGCGGTTTTTCAGCACTTTTCCGGTGCGCAGAACGGTGGATCCGTTGTCCGCGTGGTTGGTAAAGCAAAGCGCGGGACCATTTAACACCGTCTCCTTTACCTCCCCGGGACCCAGTTTTTCCCAGCTTCCCCCCTGCTCCCTCGCGGTCCAGAAGGGGTGGTCCGCAGGCAGATCCAGGCAAAGGAAGGCTTTTCCCAGCCAAAAAGGCGACTCCGCGCAGGAGTACCCCTGGACCAGAGGTGCAAACTGCCCGTAGAATCCCATGTTCGGAAGCCCTTGGTGATAAAAGTCCTCCCGCGTCAAAAACTGCAGCAGGCTTCCGGAGGCGATGCGCCTGGACAGACCGGGGTCCGCGACCGGGTGCCGGAAGCTGAAATTCGCCTCGAAGGCACTGGTGGCGGCGCAGCGATAGATATTGCTCCGGCCCCACATATTGGTATGCCCGTCCCGGTCGAAAAAGTCGGGGTAGGTCCTCATGAGCTCATTGGAATATGCCTCGAACCGCTCCGCCAGCTCCGGCGCATGCTCATATCCGTACCACTCGCACCAGTAGCCGGTATAGACCTGAAAGGCCCAGCAGGAGTAGTAGTCAAAGCTGTGCCCGTCCCGGTACCAGCCGTCCCCGACATAATAAGATGCGATCTGGGCCGCATGATCCATCATGATCTCTTCGTCGATGTCATAGCCGTACATCTTCAGAAAAGCCATGTCCAGCATATTGAAAAGCCGCCAGTTCTGGGGCACCGTGGGGGCATGCGCATAGCTTCGCAAAAAAGCCGCGATCCGGTCTTTTTCCTCCTGCGTATAGCGCTCCCAGATCACCTTCCGGGAGACCCAGAGGCCGATGACCAGGGCGCAGGTTTCCACCGTCTGCTGAAAGGCCCGGATGGGGTCGGTGCAGGAGGTCAGCTCCATCAGCTCCTCATAGGTGCCGACGCTGACGGGATCCCCCTTTGTCACGGAGCGCAGGATCTGGGCTTTGTAATACTCCGCCATGCGGTACCCGCAGATCTCCAGGTCCGGATCGTCTTTTAACAGCGGCGCGGCGATAAACAAAGACCTGGTGAGGCCTTCAAACCGCTCCGCCCTTTTTTCCGCATCCAGCCAGACCCCGGTACTGCCGCTGTGCGGATAGGTGATCTGCGTCTCCGCCCGGGGCACCACCACCGGATCCTCAAACCGTTTGATGTGCTGAAAGATCCCGGTCAAAAGATGCCGCCCCGCCCGGATCCATTCCTGCCTCGTCATCCCGGTATAGGGCGAAAGCGCAAAATCCGGGTGTTCCATCTCAAATGCCTGTTTCATTTTCCCTCCTGTACGTCATAAAATCGGGTCCCCACAAAACGGGGTCGTCTCAAACCCGGATCTTTGCAAAACCGGATCCCCGCAAGACCGGCTTCCCGCAAAATCAGATCACCACAAAAACAGATCTTTGCCCGTGAGCTTCAGCAGTGCTTCCGTGAAAAAATAATCCCCGTAGATGATGGTAAAATTGTGCTTTTCATCATGATAGGCCGCGGTGCATTTTTCCAGGAAATGATCCTGCTCCTCATCGAAGCAGCACCGCTTTTCCGCCAGAGTCCGCAGCAGCCGGACTGCCGCATCCGCGTATTTTCCGTTCTCTTTTCCAAGCTCCAAAAGGCCGCAGGCAAAGATGGCCGCCGCCGTGGAGTCCTCGTAATCGCAGTCAGCCGGCTGCAGAAAATCCACGGGGACGATGCCGCTCTCCGGGATCTGCGACAGCACGTAATCCGCCACTTTCCGGGCAATGTCCAGGTATTCCCGTTTGCCCGTGTGACGGTAGCTTAAGGCAAAGCCGTACAGCGCCCAGGACTGTCCTCTGGTCCAGGAGGAGCCTTCCCGCATCCCCTGGCCACCTCTGGTGCCGGTGATCTCCCCGGTCTCCGGGTCAAAGGTCACGATGTGGGCCACGGACCCGTCCTTCCGGACAAAGGCTTTTCCGGCATGATCCGCATGGCACATGGCGATCTGCCGAAAGCGGGGGTCTTTTGTCATCTCACTGGCCCGGTAGAGAAGGGGCAGGTTCATCATGCAGTCGATGATGGCCCAGCCGGCGGTGTCTCCGGTTCCGGGGTCGTTCCAGGCCCGGATCAGGCCCGCGGCCGGGTTCAGCCTCCCCGCCAGATTCCCGGCAGCCAGCATCAGGCGGTTTTTCGACGCTTCCCTTCCGGTCTCCGCGAAATTGGCCCCGGAGGTTAAAAGCCACTTAAACCCGCTGTCATGGTCCATCCCCATATGGTTCATGAGGTTGGCGTCCAGCTTTTCTTCGATCTTTTCCGCAGTGTGCCGGAAGCTCTCCACCCCATATGCGTGATACAAAAGCCAGAGCTGCCCGGCCCAGAATCCGTTGGTCCACCAGCAGATCCGGTCCGGCGCGGACCAGTCGTCAAAAACGCCATCCTGCGTGGTGTAGGGGATCTTGTCCGCGTTTCGTTCTACGACGCGCACTTCCTTCCTGCAGATCCTGTCCAGGATCTCCTGCGCCCAGGTTCGGTTCTCCATCTTTTCCCTTTCAGCGAACCGCTACCTTGCGTATCCGCACTCACTCTTTTCCGGCCCGTCGATCCCGGACTCGTAATTCGCCCGGAAGGCCATGTTGATATCCCGGATCTCTTTTTTTCCGTCAATATAATCCTGGTACATGTCGATGAGCCCGGCCGCGCAGCCGTCGCAGGAACCGTTGACATTCCCGATGGACTCCGCCACGATCCGTTCCCGCTGCTCTCTGGTGGTATCTTTGATCAGGATCGATCCCATAAAAACGCCTCCCCTCGTCAGGATTCATTCACCAGCTTCCCGGTCATATGCTCCGGGATCAGCTCCAGGCAGGCCACTCTGGGAAAAGCGGTCTGCAGCTCCTTTTGCAGATATGCCTCATCGTCCGTGAACTTTCGGGTGAGCCGGGTGCAGATCTCCCGCTTTTTTTCCTCGTCCTCCACGATCCGGATCCGGCCGAAGATCACGACGCTGCTGATGTTCAGCGCCCACTCGCCTTCCTTTCGGTATCCCTCGTCATAGACGCAATAGCTCACCTTGTCGCACCGGGCGATGGCGTCGAGCTTGTGACCCTCCTTCGCGCAGTGAAAATACAGGTGCCCGTCCTCCATGTAGAGGTGATCCATGGGGATCCCGTAGGGGTATCCGTCGTCCCCAATCATGGACAGGACTCCCCGGGGCTGCTCCTTCAGGATCCGGATGCAGTCCTCTTCGCTGATCTGCTGTTTGAATCTTCGCATAGGTCGAAACATGTTTTTTCTCCTGTGTGCTTATGCTGCGCCTGCGCGCTCATGTTTTATTTTCTTTCTTTTACGGGGCAGTGTCAAGGCGAAAGGGGATGGGACAAAAAAAGATGACAGGGGGACTGTCCCCCTGTCAACTTTTACCCAAGGAAGGGAAGGGCGATGTGATAGACAATGCAGGAAAGGATGAGGGCGGCGCCGATGTAGAAACCGGCGGTCTTTGCCGTCCATTTCAGGGAATGGGACTCTCGATACGTGGTGGAAAGGGCCATGAGGCAGGGGACGCTGAAGGTGCAGGCAAACATGAACGCCAGGGCCTCCGCGCCGGAGATGGTCTGGGACATGATCTGGGACAGCGCTGCGGCATCGACGCCGCCGGAGGTGGCATTGAAGGCCACGTCCGCCACCGTGTTCTGCCCCGCGAAGACCGCATTCAGGGTTCCGAGGACCGCCTCCTTTGCGAAAGCCGCGCTGATAAAGGCCATGAAGGTGCGCCATCCCATGCCGAAGAACCGGGTGACGGGCTCGATGAAGGTGCCTACCTTGTACAGCAGGCTGCTCTCCACATTGCCGGAGGGGCTGAAGGAAAAGGCCCAGAAGATCACGGACACCAGGGTAACGGTGCGAAGGGCACGCTTAAACATATCGAAGCACTTGATCCAGGCTTCCTTGATGATGTACTTCCAGTGCGCCTTGTGATAGGGCGGAAGCTCCATGATCATGCCGGATCTCGTCTCTTCCGGCACCAGCTTGCCCCCGAAGACCCTGGATACGATGAACATGAGGACAAAGATGTAGGCGATGATCCCGAGGCACACCAGCACGGTGCCCCATGCAGGGAAAAACATCCCGGAGATCACGGGAATGATGCTCCAGATGGATGCGCAGGGCACGGCCCACACCACCATCATAGTCAGCATCTTCTGGCCCCAGCTGTCCATGACTCTGGTGCCGCAGGCTCCGCCGATGGTGCAGCCCATTCCCATGAGGATGGGTGCCACTGCTTTTCCCTGAAGCCCCAGCTTCGAGAGCGCGCCGTCAAACTGATAAGCCGCCCGGGCCAGGAAACCGATCTCCTCCAAAAATCCGAAAGAGATGTTGACACCGAAGACAAAGGCCGACATGGAAATGCAAAAGTACAGCGTGTTGGGGATCAGCAGGCTAAAGACGGAAACCAGCCAGGGATGCACATGAAGTCCGGTGAGGAACTGCGCGATGGGGCCGCCCAGTACCTTGGGGATCATCCCAGCCACCGCCATGAAAGGGGACATGATCAGCATGGCAGCCAAAAATCCCACAAGCACGATCCCGATGGTCGCCGCTTTGCCCCAGAAGGGCTTTAACAGGACGTTGTCCAGTTTTGTCAGATGATACTCATTTTCCCCCGCATTCGTAACGTCCTGCAGAACCGTCCTGATCCAGGCATATTTGGCATTTCCGTCTGCCGCGGACTCCTCCGCACCGATCTGCGGCCTGGTGAGGAGTTTGTGAGGCTCCTTCAGTTCTTTTTCCATCAGCGCCTTTAACTCTTCATATCCTTTGCCGTCGGCTGCAGTGAACGGAAGAACGGGGATCCCGAGGCGCTTTGAAAGAAGCGCGGCATCGATGGTTTTGCCCTGGCCGGCAGCCACGTCCATCATGTTGAGGATCAGGATCGCCGGCGCATCCATGGAGGCAAAATCCGCCAGCATGTACATGCTGCGCTCTAACTGCGAAGAGTCCACCAGAACGCACACCAGATCCGCCTCACCGCTTTTGATGAACTTCTCGGTGATCACCTCCTCGTCGGAATTCCCGGACAGGCCGTAGCTTCCGGGGAGGTCCACCAGGGTGTATTTCGCGTCCTTGTAGGTGAAGGTACCGTCCTTTTTTTCCACCGTCTTGCCCGGCCAGTTCCCCACATGCTGTCTGGAACCGGTGAGCTGGTTAAATACCGTGGATTTTCCCGAATTGGGCTGTCCCAAAAGTGCGATCCAATTCATGCTCTCACCTCCGCCACTTCGATCTTTTCACAGTCTTTTCTGTTCAGTGCCAGCAGCGTCTCCCTGACATAGACCAGAACCGGCATCTTCCGGTCGTTTTTCACCACCTGAAAGGGCGCCTCCTCCGTCAGACCGATGGAAGTGATCCGGCTTAAGAACCGCTCATCCCTCCCCAATGACTTCACTGTTCCGTGTGTGCCTGATTTCATCTCGCTTAGCTTCATCATGTGTCTCCTTTATGTTGATTGTTATGGAATCCCTGATGTGTGGAACGGGTCTGTGAGGCAGGGTGGGGATGGTGGTGTGGATAATTGGCGAAGCGTTAGCTGGCGCTAACTCATCTTCCAAAAGAAAGCCCCACCGGAATGCGGGGCGTGGTGACAGGGGGACAGTCCCCCTGACAACTTTTTAAAACAGACCCAGGAATTTCTTTTTATACTCTGCCGTGGTGACGGATACCGGGACATAGCCCGTCTCCTCGATGGCTTTGCGAAGGGCCGCCTCGTCGGGAGCGGTCTCCGACAGAAAGGTGCTCTCCCCTTTGGTGTGAGAGCTTTTTACTTTCGATGCGCCGGGTACCGCTTTCCGGATGGCGTCATTCATATGAGCTTCGCACATCCCGCACATCATCCCGTCTATCTTCATAGTAGTCTGATACATCTGTTCCTCCGATGGATGGCGCTGTTTGCCGGCCGGGTGTTTGATCTGCCGCAGACCGGGTGCGTGTTTGCGGCTTGATGCCCCTTTTGGTTAGTCATCGCTAATTCCGTATTATATACCAGGGTCCCGGCCTTGTCCATAGCCGGACATAAAAAAGTTGACAGGGGGACTGTCCCCCTGTCAACTAATCCTCGCCCACCAGGTGGACGGTCCGGTATTCGTGGCCCACCGCGGGAAGGAACTTTCCCGTCACGTCGGCGGTGCGGAGTTTTAAGCTGGAGGTATTCACGCAGGGGTGGCAGCCCAGGTATTCCTCCCGCAGCACATCCTCATCGATGAGCAGCTGCACTGCGCGGTCCCTGTCATTCATCAGGCCCATGACACTGACGGCCCCCGGCTCGATGTCCAGGTATTTCAGCATATCCTCCGGCTCCGCAAAAGAGAGCCTGGCGGACCCAATCTGGGAGGAGAGCTCCTTGGTCTTGAATTTCTTATCTCCCGGCATGAGCAGCAGGTAGATGAAGTCTTCTGCCTGTTGCACAGGAAAAGATTCTTGCACATGCGCACACCCAGGCAGGCGTCGATCTCGTTGCAGGCCTCCATGGTGTCGGCGTGGGGATGGTCCGTGCGGTCGTAGGAAAGTCCCAGAGAATCCAGCAGGTCGTAGGTCCGCAGTTCTCTGGGAAGACGACCCTGTGCTTCTTCCGGTCTTCCGTGATACAATTCCATATTCCTGATCTCCTGTCCAAAAAGATGACAGGGGGATGGCTGTCAGGAAAAGTCATCCTGACAGCTTGTCCCCCTGTCACAAACCAAAAAGTTGTCAGGGGGATGGCTGTCAGGAAAAATCATCCTGACAGCTTGTCCCCCTGACAACTTTCGGTCAATGTTCCAGCACCGGCATGATCTGGGAGAGCAGGTTGGTGATGTTTTCGAACATCCCGCTCTTTTTGGTTCCCAGGTCGTTTGCGGCATGGATATGGCTCAGCAGTCTGCCGTACTCCTCGTTGATGGAGTCGAAGTTTCTGCCAATGCCTGTCAGTTCTCTGGAAGCATCCTCGGAGGCATCCTCGATCTCCTTTTGCACGGCATCGGAGCCCTTTGCCGACTCGATGATCTCATCGAAGGTGGCATAGGTGGCTTCCACGCCCTCCATGCTCCGGTCCAGAGCAGCAATGGACTCGTTCACGCTCTGGGTGAGCTTATCGGATTCACTTCCGGCAGCATCGATGGACTGATTTACCTGCCCGATGAGCTCGTTGATCTCTCTGGAAAGTTTCCCCACTTCCTCTGCCACCACGGCAAATCCTCTTCCCGCCTCACCTGCCCGGGCGGCCTCAATGGAGGCGTTCAGTGCCAGCAGATTGGTCTGGGATGCGATGCCCACGATGGCCTTCATATAATCGGAGATCTGGTCCACGGCGCTTTTGAAGGTTTCAAACCCCTGCTGAAGCTCCGCAAAGCTGTCCTTCACCTCCCCGGAGGTCACCCGGAGCTCTCCCACGGTCTCCTGGGCTTTCTGTACGCTGGCCACGATATCATTCCGGACATCCTCGTATTTGGCCGCGGAGGCGTTCAGTCCGGAAAAGACCTGCTCATATTCGGACAGCTGATTCTTGATCTGCTCATTCTTTTCCATCACATCGTCAAAGGTCTCTTCCACCCGGTGCAGCTCCGTGAGGGAGGCCACTTCGTTTTCCACCAGCTTTCCCTGATACTGCGAAACCGCGGTGACCAGGTAATTGACGGAATGCAGCTTTTCCTTCGTATCATCCTTCCGGACAGGCTGCGTATCCGCGATCTCTTCCGCTTTCTTTTTTCCGAATCCGAACATGTGCGCCTCCTTTACTCAAAGACCACGCAGGTCATGGTCTGATTGACAAACTGTCCGTTGTAGTGCTCCCCGTACCCCACGAGGCCGCAGTGCATGCCCAGGCCGCTCATTTTCTTCAGGTAGGGGGCCAGGGTCCCGTTGTCGGTAAACATGATGTACCGGAAGAGGCAGTTCACGGAAAAGACAGCGGAGATCCTGCCGAAGTCTTTTTTGATCTGATCGATGGTGTGCTGCGCGATCTCGTCCATGTCCCTGGCTTCCAGCAGGGTCAGGATGTCGGAATCGTTCACCTGGCGGAAGCAGCACAGTCCGGTGCCCTTGGCTTCCTTCAGGGAAATGATGCATGTGTCGTCTCCGATCATTTTTCCCAGAGGGTTCTTAAAGGTCTGTGTGGCGATATCCGATTCGCTGATGTGCAGCAGCTCCATGTAGACCTGCTTCGCGCTGCGGCCGTTCAGCTCGCCGATGTAATAGTCCGCCCGATTGGTCTTGGAGGCGACGAGACGCACATTCTCCATGGGGACGTAGATGTTTTCCTTGTAGGTCTTTACTTTTCCGGTCTCATTCCGAATGATGGCATAGGCCATGGCATCGGGATAGACCTGCCCGTTGCAGGACACCTTTCCGGCATCCCCCGTGCCCCCCATGAGCTGGATGCCGTAGCGGTCCAGGATCGGGGAGATGGTGTTGAGCGCACAGGCATCATTGCCGGAACAAAGGTCGATGATGACGGTATTGCCCTTGCCGGGTTTCACCCTGTCCACATCCCGCTCGAGTCTCTCGATATATCTGGCGGGCATGGTGGACACGCTCTCCAGCACTCCCGCGGCTGCCGTTACCCCCTCGGTAAATGCGGTGACCACGACTCCTTTTTCCGTGACTTTTCCGGAGTATCCCATGGCCACGCAGCCAATGCTGGGCACTCCCGGAAATGCCTCCTCCAGCTTTTTGACATTCTCCTCAAAGCAGTCTCCCGCACTCATCAGGATGATCAGCTTCGGGTTGGTGATCCCTCTCAGCGCTTCGCTGAGGGAACCGGTTTCGGACGCCCCATATTGCACTTTCATGTGAGATACCTCCTTTTCCCCTCCATTTTCTCACGGATCGGCCCTCAGCGCTACTTAAAAATACCTAAAAAGTTGACAGGGGGACAGTCCCCCTGTCAACTTTTGTGACAGAGGGACTGTCCCTCTGTCAACTTTTCCGGGAGACGATCATCAGGTGCTCCGTGTGGGTCAGGTACTCCTCCTTCTCGCAGTAGCGAAGTGCGTACTCGTACCACGCATCCCGGACCTTTTTCGGGCTTTCCTTCAGCTCCTTCCGGTAGGGGGAGAGGATGCTCTCCTGACCAAAGACCGTCTCCGTCCGCAGGCCGTCTATGGATGCCAGTAGAGCCTTTGCATCCGGGACAGTGGTCATATATGCGTAGGTAAAAGCTTCCAGTGCCAGGCTTTCCCCTCTGGCCGCCGCCTCGTAGAAGGGCTGCTCCTTCGGCATGAGGATGGTATTCTGCAGCTCTCTGGCACCGAAAATGACGCCGCCGTAGAGCAGGATAAAGCTGCAGAACAGGTATCCGCCGGGCCTTAGGACCCGCGTCGCCTCACGGATGGCTTTCTTTCTGTTTTCCTCCTCCATCAGGTGATAGAGAGGTCCCATCAAAAAGACGATGTCAAAGGAATCCTCCGGAAAAGCGGAGAGATCCAGGGCGTTTCCCTGCATGGCCGTGATCTTTACCCCGTACTGTCTGGCTTTCTTTTTCGCAAAGCGGACATTTTCATCGCTCAGGTCAAAGAGGGTGACCGCATGGCCCTGACGGGCGTAGTGCACGGAGTAATGCCCGGGGCCGCCGCCGATGTCCAGGATGGTGCTGCCGGGTCTGATGTAGCGGTCCATCATATGGGTGGTGATGTACTTCTCGTAAGGGTGGAAAATCTTCAGGCGGTTCCACTCCTTTTGCGGATCTGCGTTGTAATGCTCCCGGATTGCTTCTGTCTCTTCTCTCATTTTTCATTCCTCCTCTCACTGTGTGCTGTTTCGTCGTCCTCTATATAGAAAAAGACCCTATCAATCTTTCGGTTGATAAGGTCTTGGGATCTGTGTCGCAGCTTTTGATGTAGGATCTACCTTGCACCTGACCTTATCCTGTACGCCAAATAGGGCTCCTGATCGGTAATGATCACGAGGTCCATGGGTACGTAGGAATTCGTCAGGCAGGTATGCAGCATGGGTGCTCCTTTCATCGGTGAAATATTAGTCAAGACTATACGCTAGGAGACGGGGGGATGTCAACCAAAAAGTTGTCAGGGGGACAGTCCCCCTGTCACATTTCGGTGTAGTGGTATCTGCGGAGCCTGCTACCGGTGATGAGGCACAGGAGGGTTCCGATGACGCCGAGGATAAACATCATCAGAGCTGCGCCGGAGCCTTTCCCGGTGCCGAAGAGGGTCGCAAGGAGCCGTACATCCGAGCGGGCGGCCATCAACGGCTCACACACCCGGTCCACCATGAGACCTCCCAGGAAGAGCCCGATGGGGATGGTGAAAAACTGAAGGGAATTCCGGCATGCGTAGACCCGGCCCTGAAGTTCCACGGGGACGGCACTTCGCAGGATCACCTCCAGGTTCGTACTCATGACGGGGACCAGGATCCACCCGATGACCTGGGCCAGGACCCAAAGCACGGGCTCTCTGGAAAAAGCGAGGATAAAGTTTTCACTCCCCAGAGAGATCAGCATGGTGACAAACACCACCCGCACCCGGTCCTTCGGCTTTGGCAGAAAGGACACCAGAAGGCTCCCCACCACCATGGCCACGCCGGAGGCGGAGGTGATCAGGCCAAAGACCGCATTCCCGCCCTTCGGATTCGGGATCACATACCCCGGGAGGGTCGCATTAAAGGCGGAAGAAATGAGATTCACCCCAGACATGAACAGGATCAGGGTCAGGATCATGGGAGTCTTTTTCAGGAAAACCAGCCCTTCCTTTGCCATTTTCAGTGTGCTCTCGCCGCCACCCGCGGGCTGCTCCGGGATCCGAATCAAAAACGCCAGCGCGATAAATGCGATGGCAAAGCTCACCAGGTCCACGGCGATGACGATGTCCAGCCCGGCAAAAGTGTACAGGGCCGCGGCAATGAGGGGATTACACACCGAGATGAGGGACCGGGACAGATTCTTCAGGCCGCTGACGGTCTGGTACCGCTCCTTCGGCACGATGAGGGTCAGCGCCACCTCCGATGCCGGCTGCTGGATCGTGTTCATGAGGCCGGAAAAAACGTTGATGGCATAAAGATGCCAGATGGCCAGCGTATCCGTTCGGTACAGGAAAAAAATCCCCAGGGTGCAGAGCGCGGCCACCATATCGCAGGCCAGCATGGTCTTCTTTTTGTTCCAGCGGTCCGTCAGTGCGCCGGCAAAGATACTCATGAGCACGTAGGGCGCGTAAGTGCAGATGGTCAGCCCGGCGGTGCTCAGGGCCGAACCCGTACGATCATACAGCCAAAGGGTCAGGGCAAAGGCCGTGAGACTGCTGCCAAGCTGTGAAATACTCTGAGTGCTCCAGAGGATATAGAAGTCCCGGAGACCGGGGGATCTGGGGTTGCGGCTATGTATGTCGTTTTGGATGTCGCTGTTCATGGGTTTTGGATCTTTCGTCGGTCTGTTCTTCTGTTCTGTGATTTCGGTGCACGAAATGTCAGCGGCGCGGGATTGCCGGTCTGTGCGCGGACTCTACAGCGCCTGCACCTCCCGAACTCCTTTTCCGCTCCAGGTGAGGAAGGTCCGGTATCCGAGCTTCCCATACCATCCCGTCTCGTAGGTGTAATGAATGTGGCTGAAATCGTACCCTTCCTCCCGGAGAAGCTGCGTCACATTCCGGATCATGGTAAGACCGATCCCCCGATCACGATATGCCGGAACCGTGCCGACACAGCCTGGGCCGCCGATCCTGCTGAGGGGGGCGGCATGCGGATCTGAGCCGGAGGCATCCACCACATGCTCGCCGAAATCCTCGATCATGCAAAAAGAGGCGATCTCCCCGTCCACAAATCCGCAATAGACTCTAGAATCTTCGGAAAAAAACGGGACCCAGTGGGGCATCACGACCTCCACCGCTTTGAGCAGCGCATCCACTGGTCCGTCGTAAAACCCAAAGGAGACATTGTCAGGCAGATCCTTCGCATAAACCACCGGATCAAACTCCCGCAGGTCCAGCAGCATCTCCGACGCAGGCTCCTCCTCCGAAACCCGCTTCACATAGTCCCGCCGGAAAAATCCGGGATGCATCTCCAGAAACAGATTGCCGAGCCTGTCACAGACATATACCAGCATCCCGTTCCCGTAGGGGTCATCCTCCGCACCCATCTCTTCCCGCAGGAAGGAAAACCCGCTCTTTTCCAGCACCCGAACGGAGGCATCGTTCCCGTGCAGTACACGTCCGCAGACCCTTTGAAGACCAAACTTTGCGAAGACAAAAGCGTTCATGGCGGATGCCAGCTCCGTCGCATATCCTTTTCCGGTATATGCGTCGCTGATGACATAGCCGATCTCCACCTCATCGGGATGCCCTTCCACCTCGCTCACACCGGTGTCCCCGATGAGCTCTTCGGTGTCTTTGGATTCAACCGCCAGAACGTAGGGGAGCCGGTCATGTGAGACACAGTCCAGGAAAAACCCGATGGCATCCTCCGCCTCCGCCAGGTCCTTGTAGCTCTCATTGGGAAACCAGTGCTTTACGTTTTCATCCAGATGATACTCGTAAAGTCGCTGCGCATCGGCAGGGTGAAAGGGGCGGACGATAAGGTGGGGCGTTTCGAACAAGGGGTCGGATACAGGTGTCATTGAGTCCTCCTTGGGGGTAGACTGTATGGGTGGTAATTTCGTTATAACAGGATGGGGCGAGGGAGGACAATCTATCTGTAGTATAAAAGCTTCCGATCAGTCTTTTTCACTGTTCCGGGTTTTGTACTTTATTGCAGAATCTCCATGTAACCCCTCACTTCGGATTCAATATGGGATTTCGAAAACAGAGAATGATATTTGTATGAAAAGATGACAGAGGGACACCCCTGCCATCCTTCCGGCATCTCCTTCACAAACAACCTCTTTATCAAAGATTAAATATCGCTTTAATCATGTTCGCTATCGATTTGTTATCACTGGATTCGTTTATATTCTCTAAAATCTTTTTACATTTCTCCAGTGTATCATTCGCAAACTTAGATTCTGTGATCTTGGTTGCCCAATCAATATCCTCAACCGTCTTGTTGCCTAGATATATCTGTTCAAACAAGTACTTCGAAGCTTCACCTAACGTTGCAACAAAAACACCTGCGATTACAGCATTCAAGCCTGCACCCGCAATGTTTAACCCCGGGATCATCTTAATACCGCTAATCAATGTCTTTGCAGCAGCGCCTACAGTTCCTACCTCGATAATAGAATTGATGAACTTTTTTGTTTTTTCGTCCTGTTTTATGTCGTAAATCTTCGATAGCGCAGTTACCTCTCCCATTTCAAGCGCTGACAAAACAATTCCATCAGAAAACGGAATTGAAACTGCCCCAACAACAACGCCTGCTGATGTTGCCGTTCCAATCATACCTTGCGACAACACATTTTTTCTCTTTAGTTTGAAAGAGAATATATCCGTATCGGCCGCCTTAATTCCCTCCGGCATGTATTCGTTTGTACAACTAATAAGCTCCGTTATCCCCTCCGGAGGGGCAAAAGCGGTTTCATTTAATACATAAGTAGATGCCACAACCGGTATCACGGCTTTAAGGTTTTTTGAGGTTTTCTGCTTTGCAAATGCATTGTGAACCATCTCGATGTTTTCCTGTCGTTCAGGAATTGAGTATGATTTTGTTATAACAACAATAATAGGTACTGACTCCCATATTTTTGTTGCCATAGAGAGATCCTTAATCGTCTTTTCAAAAAGTTTCCTTGACGTCCCGTCTACACAAAACCATATAATGTTTATTTTTTTCTCAGGATCTCCTTTCTTGGCAGCCTCCTTAGACCACTTCTTCACCGCATTTATTGCACGAAATTCTTTTATCAGTGAAGGTTCAAATCCCACTGTGTCAATTACGCGGAAAGGTGCCTCTTCGGACTCATAAATATTCAGTTTCTTCGTAGTGCCTGTAGTTCCCCAACTGGTTTCCGCTCTCTGCTCCCCAATAACTGCATTGATCAATGTAGATTTTCCAACGCCGGAATTTCCAATAACCAGAACATTTCCCTTATCCATGGACTTCCCCCTTTCATTCGTCACAATACCCCAGCCATCTACCCTGTTCAATCTGAAAAAGGTACACAACCATCTTCTCTTTTGCTCCGGATATTATACACCTCTATATATATTTTTAGAAATCATTCTAACCCATTAAGAAAAGGATCCTTATCTAAACGAGTGTACCTTGGCTGCAACATCAAGGCACACTCCTTTCAAGCCGCCATAAAGCAGCTACATGTCTACAAGATATACTATGTTCCGTCTCTTCTGTCCCTCAATCGTACCGGACTTATAACCCTAATACAGCGACATCAGCTTCACATATACCCTCGCCGTCACCTCCGTATAATAGGCCAGGTCCGCCGAGGACATATCATCCAAATCATATTCTCCCAGTTTCTCTTCAAAATCGGCATACTCCTGCATAATCTGCGTATACCTGGTCAACATGCCCGATACATTTTCCGGGTGGGCCATATAGTCTTTGAGGAAATCCAGATACTCATCTATGAAATCCTCATAGCTGTCCAGAAACGCTTTCAGCTGAGGATCCACTCTCCCACCGGTCGTGGAACCTGAGGAGCCCGAAGAGCTCGCGGTTCTGGTGCCTCCGGCCGATGTTGCACCCTCCATCATCTTTTCAAAATACGGGAGGTAGTATTCTTCGTATTTTTCATCTACGACGAAAACGAGAAACCCGATTTCTCTCGTTTTCTTATTGTTGTATGCATACAGCTTGCAGACAGCCTCCTGTCCCATAAAGTCCCCACGCAAACTCATAGCATGGCCGCTGTTCCCGGCAATCGTGACACGGTATTCGTAAATGTCATCCATATCATCCAATAAATCTGACGATATTTCATATAGAAAGTCTGAAAGGTCACTGTCCGTGATCTCCCTTGAACTCGCATACTGCGCATCAGCGAACAGGAGTCCATAACGCTCGGATTCCGGTATGAATCTGGTGGTACTTTTTTCCTTTGATTCACCTTCCCGGATGATCGACGGGATACTGTAATTCACCCCTGCCACCGTGTAGGTTTTATATGTCACATTTTCCTGTTTAGGTGCTTCCTGCGTGGCTCTCACAGAGGACGCAGTCGAGGAGGTTGTTGTATTTGTCGTTGTGGGCGTTGCATAGGTTTCATAATAGTTATTGAATGCCACTATTAAGGCAAACACAGGTAATCCGATTGCAACAATGCCGAACCCCCGGAATCTTTCTCTGCGAAACAGCGCGATCATACCCAAAATGATCGGGATCAGAAAGACTATGGGGATTTTCGCGTCCATTTCTAGAACGGTAAAAACCAGTGCCAGAATAAAAGCGATCAACCCGCATGCAAAAGAGGGATTCCGGGGTTTTTTCTCCTTTGTTCTCTTTTTTCCCTCTTGCGGCGTCTTTGCGGAAAACATGGACGCTCCACATTCCTGGCAGAAACGGCTTGCAGGGACAAATGCCCCGCATTTCGTGCAGTGCTGCAGTCTTCCGACCGATCCGGTGTTTTCGTTCATACGTGCCGGTTCCGGTATCGGTGCCGGTTCCGGATCCGGCGCCGTAGAGAATATATGTCCGCAGAAATTACAGGTTGCCTGCGGAAGATCGGCATTTACCTGCACCGGGGACTTGCAAAACGGACATTCCATCGTTATGATCCTCATCTTTTTCCCCCAATGATCATAGATTCCTCACCCGACCGCGGTCCCGATCGCCACGATCAATGTTACAACGATATAGAACACGGATACTCCGAATGCCACCCATCTGGTCATCGGGCTGGCGCCATCAATGATACTTTTCAGCATGTGCGTTCTCCTATAACTGATCCTTGATACTCTTGATCGCTTCTCTGGCCACAACACCGGCTACTCCGGCGACAGCGGCTCCGGCCACCGCATTCGATACATTGACCTGACGCTGGACCTGCTGTTCCTGATGCATCCTTTCCATCATTTCCTGCTGCTTTCGCAATTCGTCGATTTGTATTTTCTGAAGAGATTCCATCCGCTCCCGGTGGAGATCCTCTTCATAAGCCCTGACGGCCTCCTGGATCGTCGACACGCGGCCGGATGTAAAATAATACGCAAAAGCTCTCATTGCCTCTGATTTTCTGTACGGCCCCGGGATAATGCCAAAGTCATTCTTTTTTACAATCTCGTCCAGCGCCCTTTGATCGTCCGAAAGGCTCTGCTCGGTTCGGCCAAGTGAATTGTAGAACCCGTCCAGGTTTTGCCGATTTGTAGTCCAAATGCTCACAATGATGCCAAATGCAATCGCTGCAAAAACCAGACCTGTCAGAAGGGTTGCAATCCCTCCCCCCGTCACAAGCGCGATCACGAGAAACGCAGCCAGGATTGCAGAGGGCAAGATCAGCGGCAGATCTCTGCCGATCTCCGACTCGGTTTTTTCCACTTTGGGCTCCAATGCGTCAATTTTTGTCTGCAGATCCGACTTAGCCTGCTGTAAGACCAGGATCTGCTGGTTCAGCATCTCAAGCTTTTTGATAGGTTCCACCAACGCCGTCACCTTCTGGCGCAACTCTTCCGCGGATTTCCGTGTGGCTGCTTCACGCCCCCGTTCAAAATCATATCCAGTTTCCAGGGCAGTCTTTTCCCTCTCAATCAGAAACTGCTGCCCGCAGAAATTGCAGTTCGCATAGGTCAGTTCCTCATTTACCTGCAGTTTTGCCCCACAGTTTGGGCATTCCATCTGAACGATCTTCATTTCCTTCGCCCCCTATTCCGTCGTCTCCCCAACCTCTGAAAAATCCTTCTTCTGATCCGCTCTGATCTCCGAGTTGATCTGCCTAACTCTTCTTTCCGAGAGGTGCAGCTCCCTGGCCAGATCCGCCGCGCGTTTTTCCCCGATACTCTGTTCAATCTGGGTCTTCTTGTACTCTCTGGAAAAAAGATCCTGCGGAAAATACACATTCAGCCCCCTGTATTTTTCCCACAGGCGGATCATCTCTCCCTCACCGATCAGTTCGGCAAGTTCCCGGTATGTATCGCAATATCTCTCTAACCCTTTATGCATAGGCTATACCTCGTATAGAGCATACAAAGTCCAAAAAGAAATTGCCATTTGAAGACTTCAGGGAAATTTACAGGAAGGATTTCCTCCGAAATAACACAAAAAAGTGGCATTTGACCTATATCTCAAATGCCACTTTCCTTATGTTTTCTGCCGTTATCCGCGTTCGTATGCGGTACTTAGCTTGCCCGGTCTGCCTCGCGTGCCAGTTCTTCCTCCGCATATCCAAACAGTAGGTCCTTCCTCCGTCCGTTCAGGTTCCAGAGAAATGCCGCTTCCGCCACAGATACTCGATCACACCCTTTCGCGGTCTCTCCTTTGCAGTGCATACAAGTGTAGGTTCGCGGTTCCTTTTCCTTCATCCGATACCCGCAGACTGGACAGATCGCGTATCTGTTTGTCATTTTTACCGCCATTTTCTCATTCCTCCTTTCGAAACTCCCGGATCAGCTGCCGGACTCTGCGTTCCGAGAGGTCTACATTCCTTGCGATCTCTCCGGGTTTCTTTGTGTCCATGTGTTTTCGGATGTACGTATAGATGTACTCTCTGGAATACAGGGATTTCGGAAAAGATACATCCAGCCCTCCCATGTGTTCCCAGATCTTCCGTATCGTAACATCCGAAAGAAACTCCGCCATCTCCCGATAGATACCGCTGTATTTTTCAGGCTGTGAAGACACTTTTTCTTCCTCCTGAACCCATTCTATCGGAATGATCTTTGGTTTTGTATTGTGCGTCATCCCCTGCAAACTTCTATGGAAATATACCCTGTCGGATTTCCATATACTCCTCCTTCAAAGAGGAGACATGAATTTTTTACGAGGAAAATGACATAAAAAATTTGTCAGAGGGACAAGTTGTCAGGGTGCTTTATCCCTGACAACCAACCCCCTGACACATTTTTCCCCATACCCGCCCTCGTTCAACAGTCAGCAATAGGTAGTAAGTGTACCCTGTTTTTTTACCCGTGTATGATTACTGGGCATCAGGTGTAAAAAGGGGATTCGAACCCCGTATGCGCCCGGCATACTACCGGGAGTGCGATTCATTCTCAACCGCAAGAGATCATGCTCACCCTGCCGAACTACCGTCTATGTCAGATCAGTTCCGTGGTCCAGTTCAGGCCCTGGATCGTTTCGTCCGTCTCCCGCAGCTCTTTGGAGAGGCGATCCACCGTTTTTTGCAGTTCCGCCACAGGTACCGTGCTCAGGATCCGGATCTCGGTCTTGGAGTACCGGGAGACCTTTTCGCTGGCGCAGTCCAGCATGCTGCGCATGATGCTGATGCGCTGCTTGAGGCAGTCTCTTTTCGCAATGAGTTCGGTCAGGGTCAGATCGCCGCTGCGGGTCTCGTTGTTGGTCTTGTTGATCCGGGCGATGAGCTCCTCCAGTCTGATAAAGTCCGCATCCAGCTCCGCGAGAAGCTCCATGGGATCCTCGGAGGGCTTTTCCCCCTCCTGGACCCGGGCGTTTCGGTTGAGCCTCCCGCCGAGCTCGGAGATCCGTCTTTGCAAGTCTGCGCGTTCCGAAAGGGCTGTGGCCAGTTTCATCTTGTACCTCCGTGGTTTGGTTTTTGTGACAGGGGGACTGTCCCTCTGTCATCTTTTCAGGATCTCAACGATCTCGCCGATGTACATGTCGTGAGGTGCCTGGCCCTCGTACATGGCGCGGGCGACCTCCGGGGGCATGTTCCCGACTTCCAGCTGCTGGCGGAAAAGCTTTTTGCAGACCAGGGTCACCTCCGCTTCCGCAAAGGACATGGATTCGCCGGCTTTCACGGGAGTCAGGCCGGAATCCTTCATCTTGTCCATGTCGCGGCCGGATCTTGCGCCCAGAACGCCCAGGACCTGTTTGCAGGACTCGGGATAGAAGCTCACGGTGAAGTACTCATTCGCGTCCATGAAGTCGTGGGTATACCGGGAGGTGCGCACGTAGACCGTCGCCACGGGCTTGTTCCAGATGGTGCCGAGGCCGCCCCAGCTGATGGTCATGGTGTTGAAGTTCTCCTGCGTGCCTGCCGTGAGCAGCGCCCACTTTTTGTCAAATACACTGAGAATGTCGGTGGTAAATTCCATATTTGATCCCCCTTTTAAATCCGTTTACAATGCGATATCCGGACGCAGGTCCCGGTACATCAGGATCTCGTCAGATACCGGACAGCGGCAGCCGTCTGTTTCATCATAGCAGGAATTCGGGCTTTCTTCCAGTTGAGACTGCGATGCGCGGAAAAAGCAAAAAAACCGCGGCCGCCTGCATCTGTCAGGTGGCTGCGGGGATTTGCAGCATACCGTATGTATATGCCGGTCTATATATGAGCTAGCATTTTTTTGGGATAGCTCATATTGGGGGTGGGATTACACAGCGGCAAAATACTCCATCTCGGCATAGGCCAGGCGCTCCACCAGGTCCTGCGGAAGGCTCGACCGGGAAGCAGTGTACTTTACCAGCCGCTCCGGAGCATCGTGCAGCACTTCCTGCGCATTTTCGTTTTCACGGGTACCGCCCGGCTCCGCTTCATTCATAAAGCCAACCGAAACCTGCAGGAACTCTTCCGCCTCTTCCCGGGTGCACTCACATGCTTCGACAAGGTAACGCACTTCATCTTCGTGATCGATCAGTTTCATGGAAAACCTCCCCCTGGCATCACGCCCATATCTGTACAACTGTTCTCTATTCATTATCCTTGTCGGCCTCATCAACCCAACCGTCTCCGCCGCAGGTCATGCACACCTCATCCCAGCGCATGATGCCGCCATCGCAGGTTTCCTGTCCGCATTTTCCGGAGCCCTCACAGCTGTAGCAGCCCGAAGAGCCTGTGCCATGACATTTCGGACAGTTTTCCGCGCCCTGTGAATGATCTCCATCGCAGGGAAGGACACCGGAGCCGCCGCAGATCTGGCATTTTCCGCTGCCGCCGCAGTGATAGCAGGTCTCCGCGCGGTGTCTGATCCCATGCCCGTCGCAGTGCGTGCACTGATAAGGGTAGGTTACGTTCGGCGCTTCCCCGGGCGCATCTCCGGGCGCACTTCCCGGCGCGTCTCCGGGGGCGTGGTACTCCTGATCATCCCCCGGAGTCATTTCATCCGGGCGTATGACCAGTTCATCCAGTACTGCATAATTTTCCCGGCCCACATTGATGTCCGTGTCCAGCTCATAGTCCTCGAGAACACCGCTGCACGCGGATTCAACCTCCTCCAGGATCTGACCCGCGAACTGCGCATGGTCCGTTTGGATCTCCGGGATCCGGACCTCAATGTCCCTGCCTTCCGCGACAAAACCTTCCCGGATGCATTCATCCAGCACGTTTTCGATCCCTTCCGTCAGGGTCAGGCCTTCGTAGGTTATTCCACTTTCTTCCATGGCAGACAGGACCTGCTGTGCGTCTTCATTCACCGGATCAATGGCCAGGATTTCATCCTGCGCTCCCAGATAAAAATGGAATTCCGGATTGATGCACACCACCACCATGGACGAGTAGGGTCCGGTGTACCTTTGCGTCAGCGTTTCGGATCTTCCAGTTTCCGGCTGTGCAGGTTCCGGCTGTGCATCGTCCGCTTCCGGAGCAGCTTCCATCGCAGGATCCGTTTCCGGTTGGTCCACGAGATCGGCCACCGGCTCGCTTTCGCTGACAACGGGTTCTTTTTCCGGCGCGGCTTCCTGTGCGGCTTCCTGCACGGGTTCCTGCTTCTGTCCGCATCCGGCCAAGAGGAGTATGCAGGCCGCAAGCAGCAGCCACTTAGACACTTTTCTGTTCATAGGCAATTCCTTTTCTGATCCTTCCTGCATTTAACATAGCGGAGGGAAAATCTTTGTGTCAGGGGACAAGCTGTCAGGGCGCTTTTTCCTGACAGCCACCCCTGTGTCATCTGTGGAAAAGTTGACAGAGGGACTGTCCCTCTGTCAACTTTTGGTCAGGTTCAGGACTTCGGGGAGGGTGGGGGGATGCAGCGGCAGCGGGAACCTGGAGATGGCCACGGCGGAGCAGGCACTGGTAAAGCGCACCAGCTCGTCATCGGACATCCCATGCAAAAGCGCATATGCGCACCCGGCTTTGAAGGTATCCCCTGCCCCCAGGGTACTTTTTACCTCCACGGAAAAGGGCTTCATCCGGTGGCCCTTTTCGCCGCGCCTTCCGTAGAGCATATCCCCGGCGCCCTGGGTGATGATGGTGAGGCCCTCGCTTTCCGCCTGCATCAGCTCCAGGATCTCCTCGGGAGACCGGTCCGCATAATGCACGGAGGTACATTCTTTGGAAACCACGTTCACGGCAGCCCCCCGGTGGAGTTCGGAATCATGGGGACTATCAATGGTGACATAAGGGATCCCCAGCTTCCGGCAGATCCGGGCCGCCTCCAGGGTCTCCTCTCCGAAAAAGGGATCGATGGCAGCCACCTTGCACCCGACAATGTCCGCTTCCACAGGCGCATTCCACCATCTTTTCCCGGAGGAAAAAAGGGTCTGGAACCGCCCCATGGGAGACCGCACCAAGCCCGCGATGACGACATAATCCATGACGCCGGGATCATCCTTCATGAAATGAATGCGAGAGAGATCCACTTTTTTTTTCGCGTAAAATGCCTTCAGCATGGGCGCCACCTCGGTGCCGATCCAGGTGCCGTCCATCCGCACCGAAACGCCCAAAGAGTCCAGCACGGTGGCCGCCGTGCCCGTCTCTCCGCCCGGGAGGAAGTACTTTTCCGCAATCTCCGCGTACTCGTCCGGCTGCAGGAACCCGTCCCTCAGCAAAAAGGAGTGAGTACCCAGAATCTGACCAAAGAGATAGATTTCCGGCTGTTGATCCATGCTGTTTCCTCCGAAAAGTTGACAGGGGGGCAGTCCCCCTGTCACAAAAGTTGTCAAGGGGACTGTCCCCCTGTCAACTTCCGTTTACGTTGCGGATGTAGTCTTCCTTTGGGATCATGGGGCGCTCCAGGTCCGCGATGGTCTCGGGAGACAGGGTGAAGGACCGGGCATACTCCTCCCCGGCTTTTTCAAACCTGGCCAGAAGGGGATCCGCCACGATGGCAGCTGCGGGGACGTTCAGGAGCGGGGTATCCGGAACGCAGACCATGTCCGGGCTGCGAAA
>JAFYFY010000247.1 GCA_017543485.1 Lachnospiraceae bacterium
ATGATCCGCATGGTAATGCGTAGAGCAGATCAGGTCGATGGGATTCGGGCTCCAGCCCTTCTTTCTCATGGCGATCTGGGTCCCTTCCCCGCAGTCGATGAGAATGCTGCCACCGTTGTAGCGCATCATCAGCGAGGTCAGCCACCGGTACGGCAGGGGCATCATTCCGCCCGTCCCCAGCAAACAGACATCTAACATCTTCTTCTCCAAAGGATCAGCGCATCCTCACATGGCATCTCGTAGAAGTTCGGACGGACGCCCTCGGATACGAATCCGAATTTTTCATATACGTGAATGGCAGGGGCATTGGAAATGCGGACCTCCAGGGTCATATCCCCGGCTCCCCGGGCTTCTCCTTCCCGGATCAGCTCCCCCAGGAGTGCCTGGGCGATCCCCTGTCCCCGGTAGGGCTCGTCCACCACCACATTGTCGATGGAGCCTTCCCCGCAGACGATCCGCATGCCGGCGCAGCCTGCGATCGTACCGTCATACTCCGCCACCAGATACAGGGCGTTTCCCTCCGTCACCAGATACAGGAAGTCCTCTTCGCTCCAGGGCATGGAAAAGGATCTGCTCTCGATTCCCGCCAGCTGCTGCGCGTCCTCCCTCCGCATCTCGCGGATGCTCAGCCCATCCTTTGTGCCTCTGTTTTCCGTCATATCTCAAAATCTTTCGGGCCGCTGCGCTCCGCCTGAGAGCTTCTCAGGTACTCCGGCGCGTGATCCGCGGCCTGTACGAAACGCCCCTGTTTCAGATAGATGGCTCCCAGAGAGGCCACCGCTCCGGCGCTTTGCAGGGCCAGATGTGCGGGCGCGTAACCATGGGGGACCTGAAGCAGGTCATCCAGCTTCTCCCGGTAGACCCTGACGCCGTCTCCGAGAAAAAGCACTTCCCGTCCCAGGGCATTCAGCTTTTCCGCCGCCTCTGTCACCGAAACCGCGCGCTGTTCCCATACCGGTACCGGGACTGCTTCCTCCTCCGGGGCCAGCTCATAGATCCCGGTGTAGACCTGTTCCCTTCTGGCATCCATCACCGGACAGATCAGGCTCTGCGTTCCCCACATCCGGTAGGCCAGCCCCTCCAGGGTGGGCACCTCCACGATGGGGCATTCCATCACAAAACCCAGTCCCTTCGCCGTGGCGCTTCCGATCCGAAGCCCCGTAAAGGATCCCGGTCCCGATGCCACCGCCACCGCATCCACGGCGGACAGATCCAGCTCCAGTTCCTCACGGATCTGCGCCAGCATGGGCAGAAGGGTCTGAGAATGTGTTTTTTTGTAATTCACCAGACGCTCCGCCAGCAGCACCCCGTCCTGCCAGACGGCGACACCTGCCACCAGCCCGGAGCTGTCGATCCCGATGAGTTTCACTTATATTCCCTCCGGCAGTGTCCCCTCTATGGTGATCCTGCGGTAGTCAAATCCGCGCTCCGGATCCTTTTCGATCCGGATGCGGATGCACTCCGGGGGAAGGAGCTCTTCAATCCGTTCCGCCCACTCCACCAGGGATATGCCCTCTCCGTAAAAGCTGTCCAGATACCCCACTTCCTCCATCTCCTCCGGATCCTCGATCCGGTACACATCATAGTGAAAAAGAGGAAGCCTGCCCTCCCGGTATTCCTGCAGGATGGTAAAGGTCGGACTGTTAACCGGCTCCGTGATGCCAAGCCCCGCTGCCAGTCCCTGGGCAAAGACCGTCTTGCCCACACCCAGATCTCCCTTCAGGGCGATGACGGTACCGGCGGGAAGAAGCTCTCCCAGTCTCCGTCCCAGCTCCGCGGTCTCCTGTGCGCCGAAGGTTTCCAATTCCCTGATCATGAGCGGATCCTCACCTTCGCCGGCGGCAGATGTTCGCTGATCACCTGGATGAGCGCGCTCTGTCCGTCACCGATCTGCTTTCTGGGGAAGATGGTGGCCCCCACCCGGGAGGTGTAGAGCAGGATGCTCCGGGAGGTGGAGACTGCCTTCACCATATTTTCCCATTTACAGGATTCCGACATCTCCCCCTGGGTCACGGTCAGGCCCTCCTCGTCCAGCCTGTAGTGCAGGGGCTGACGAAAGGCCGGCAGCATCGCAGCCTGACTGCTCCGGAGAAAGAGCGTCAGCGGCAGATACACCACCAAAAGGGCCCCAATGGCGATGGCCATCGGCTGCCCGGAAGAGATCCCGTATGCACACCCCACCACTCCCAGCACCTCCGCAATGAGGTTGATGGGCTGGGAAAAGGTGTGTTTCAGATTGTAGTCGTACAGATCTCCCGCGGAGATCTTCACATCAAATTCCAGCATTCTTTATCACATACCTAACTAATCTATTTTACCCCAAAAGGCACTATTTGTCACCCTGCACGGGGGGATGCCCCGCACCCGGGCCACCGGGGCCGCCGACTCCGTACTTTTTCATGGCCGCCTTCAAAAAGACGGGCTGCAGGAGATAGATCAGGGCAAAGGCCACCACCAGGCAGATCACCAGGCTCTTTACAAACATCAGAGGAAAGGGCGGGAAGCTCACCGGCACGGGAGCCATCTTCGGCACCACCGCACGCACCAGAGCAACCATGCTAAGGGTGATCACCGGCGTGTAGATGAGGTCGGAAACCGCACTCTCAACCAGTCTCGCCTTCACGGAGCCCCGCTCCATCCCTTTCGTCACGGCATCCCCCACCTTTTTCATGGGAACGAGAAATCCGATGACCAGGCTGATCAGCGTGCTGGCCGCAAAGCTGATGAGAAACATGGGAAAAGAGAACTTCCCCGACAGAAGATTCCCCACCAGAGACAGGCAAAAGCTCAGGGAGATCCCCATAAAGATACTCACCTTCATCCCGACTTTTTTCATGATCTGTTCCATATCGACTCCCTCCATGAAATCACACAAAATCCATCATTTCATCTTACCATAACGGCCCCGTTTGTGGGAAGAGGGGAGCGGCTACTTTTCCGCTCCCCTCTTCCGGGTTTTATGCGATGGTCTGCAGTCTTTCGTGTTTGGAATTTCCCTTGATGAGGGGGCTGATCTTCTTATAGACCAGCAGCGTCACCGCACCGTCCAAAAGGCCCTTGATGAGATTTAAGGGCGCCACGCAGGCAAAGACAAAGGAGTAGAGCCCGCCCCCCGCCAGGGGATTCACCGCCGCTCCCATCTCCAGCAGCACCTCCATGGGGATCCCGTAGAGTGCGGAGAAGGCCGGCATCAGGTAGACCGCGTTAAAAAGGGTCCCGAAGATGGTCATCGTAAATGTCCCCGCAAGGAGGGATACCAGTGCGCTGGTCCTGGTCTTCCGGAAGCCGTAGATCACGGATGCCGGCAGCACCAGGCTGCATCCCACCGCGAAGTTTGCCAGTTCTCCCACAAAGGCCGTGGAAGTCCCCTTTAGAAGGAGCTTTAACAGGATCTTCAAAAACTCCATCATCACCGCGGCCGTGGGGCCGAAGGCAAATCCCCCGATGAGGATGGGCAGCTCGCTGAAGTCCAGCTTGTAAAAGCTCGGTGCAAAGGGCAGCGGGATCTCAAACAGCATCAGCACGCCGGCCAGAGCCGAGAACATCCCGATCATGGTCACCTTTCTCGTGGAAAAGACCGGATCCGTATCTCCCCGCTTTTTGGCCGAGAGCCGGTCCAAAACCGCCGCCAGAACGAACAGGCCGGCGATGATGGCCAGAAATCCGCACACATACCCTGCATGCTCCGTGACATTGTTCCAAAGTTCTTTCATGATCTCCTCTTTCCCCGCGGCCTGCTTCGGGTTCGGACCGACAAAAAACCCCGGGATCTCTCCCGGGGTCTGAATTTGCACACTGGTCCATGGTCTGCCGCGGCAACATTCTTCTCTCATCCGGACTAGACGGCTTTTCCCTGAAAAGCCCTCATCACCGTTGGTTCCGGAATCTCACCGGATCAGCCGCATACAGGCCTTCGCCTTTGCACGCGGGTCGTGGACTTTACCACCAGTTGGGAATCTCACCCACCCCGAAGATGTCTTGTTACCCGGCTATTGTATCAGATTCCGCGCAGAATGCAAGAGTCATCTTGCCGGATCCGTTTTACCTCCAGAATACCCAGAGGAAAACATAAGCGGCGATGACAGCTGCCAGGGTAAAGGGGATCCCGATCCGGGCGAAGTCCTTAAAGCTGACCTCATACCCTTCCTTGCGCAGCATCCCCACACCGGCGATATTGCAGCTGGCGCCCACGGGGGTGATATTGCCTCCCAGGGTCGCGCCGCACAAAAGGCCGAAGTAGAGGAGATACGGGTCCACCCCCATGGCTGCGGTGACGCCCTGCAGCACAGGAAGCATGGTGGCCACATAGGGGATGTTGTCGATAAAGGCGGAGATCACCACGGAGCCCCAGACCACGATGGTAAAGAGCAGGAACTGGTTCTGCCCGCCCACGGAAGCGATGACTCCCGCCAGATCGTCGATGACGCCGGCGTGGGTGATCCCTGCGATGACCACAAAAAGACCCGTCAGAAGGAGCAGCGTATCGTAGTCCAGATTCTTGATGATCCGCACCACCCGGTCCCTGTCCTTATCCTTTGCATACTCCCAGATGATCCCGATGATCCCGCAGACCATACAGATCACACCATTTGTGATCTCCGGCTTGTTCGGGATAAAGGATGCGATCACCAGGAGCACCACGTGAAGCAGCATCATGATGGTGGGGACATAGTCCGTCACCTTGGTCTTTTCCGTATTTTCCACCTTCTCCCGGTCCTTCCGGAAGAGGATCATCATGATGGGCACCGTCAGCAGCGCCCCCAGCTCCACGGCAAAGAAGATCCCGGGCCGGCCCAGCATCCAGAAGAAGCTGTTAAAGTCCATCTTCGCATAGGAGGCCAGCATGATGGAGGTGGTATCGCCCACCAGGGTCGCGGCTCCCTGCAGATTGGAGGAGACGGCGATGGAGATGATCATGGGAACGGGGTTGATCTTCAGCTTTTTGCACACCGCCAGCCCCACGGGTGCCACCATGAGAAGGGTCGCCACATTGTCGATAAAGGCGGAGATGATGCCGGAAAAAAGAGACATGAGGATGGTCACCCACATGACATTCGGGGCCACATCCAGGATCTTTTCCGCGATGAGGTTCGGCATCTTCGACTCGATGAAATAGTCCACCAGAAGAAGCGTCCCCAGGATCATCATCAGCACGTTCCAGTCGATGGCCGTGGGAAGCTGTCCGAAGGGAAGGATCTGCAGCACCAGAAAGATCCCGGCGGTGATAAGAGCCGTGACGGCCCGGCGCTTCGGCAGCGCGATGAGGAGGACGTACATGGCCACAAACAGGATGATCGCTACAATTTTCATTTCGTTTTCCTCGTAAAAAAAGACTTCTACCACAGCAAATGCCATGATAGAAGTCTTGCCGCTTCGGATTCGCATGTGCCGGGCCCGGATGCCTTCACACCAAAAGTGCCGGCATCGTGATGACGTCCCCGGCCGCCGTATCCCCGGGATACGACCGGCTACTCCCTTCAATCGTTTCTCATTATATGCGTCCCGCCAAAGCTTTGTCAAGCGTCAGCCCGGCGAGATGCCGCTGCCCTGGGGCGTCAGCCCGGGACCGTCGGTGCCGCCGGTGCTTCCCGGTGTCCTGCCGGGATTGCCGCTGACATCATTGCCGCTGACACCGCTCCCTCCGGAGTAGGAGCTGTTTTCCCCGGTGAGGTACAGCTCGATGACGGCCGTGAGATCCTCCGCTCCCTGTACGGACACCACCAGGCGATAGTGCAGCGTCTCGGAGCCAGTGTTGCGGGGCGGTGTAAAGAGATAGTCCGAACCGCTCTTTGACAGGTAGACATTGGCATTGCCCATGGTCTGGCTGCGGTCGTCAAAGATCCGATAAGCCTGTACGGTATACCCGCTCCCGGAGCCGCTTACCTGGGCGCTGATCCGGATGCTGGAACCGGAGGCCGCATCCAGGCGGGCACTGCCGTTGGTCACGTAGGCCGTCTCGGTCCTGCGGGTATAGCTGTTGTATGCGGAGGCCGAAACGGAGATATCGATATCCTCCAGCGTGATGCGGCGTCCGGTACCCTCCGTGATCCGCTCTCCGATGAGGCGGTGGCGGGGCATGGCATCCTCACCGGCCCGCACGCTCACCTCCTGCAGGGTCCAGGATGCGGTATGGGCCCCGTCCCCGTCATAGGGCTCCAGATACAGAGAGCGCAGATCCTGCGTCCCGGCCACCAGAAGTTCTGCCCTGCGGGTGCTGCCGGCTTCAAAATAGGCGCCCTCCCCTGTCAGGAAGTTTCGAAGATCCGTGATCCGCTCTTCGGCGGAGGCGCCCCTTTCACCGCGAAATGCAATCGTCATCCGCACGGGGGTGTCACAGCCGCTTTCACTCCCCCCTGCCTGGGCTGTCTGAAATTCCAGGATCAGCGGGTAGACCATCTCGGAGGTCTGCAGTCCATGGCCGGTGGGCCGGATCTCTCCCTCTCCCTCCGCCAGACTGATGCCGCCCGCAAAGCTGTACCAATCCGCGATCCGCCCTTCACTGGTCAGGGCATCCGAACGGATCATGGCCACCGCCGCCCGCAGGACCTCCACCTCCGATCCCGACGCATTGCGAAGCCGGATCCCGGAGATCTCTCCGATAAAGTTTTCCGCAAAGGGCAGCCGGAGCAGATCCCCTGCACCGATCCGCGAGATCCCCAGGGAAGACAGAGAAATCTCCGCGGACTGCACTTCCCGTTCGGTGCCGTCCATCCGGTACAGGAGAGACGCATAGATCTCTCCGCTCTCCCCCAGAGCGGTATCCTGCATGCGCTCATCCAGCTGCAGATACAGGGTCTGGGTATTTCCCACGCCCCGGAGCGTACTCTCGGGAGCGGCGGCGATCCCGCCGGATACCGCGGCCCCGTCAAATCCGAACCAGAAGCTCCGGACCGCAGTCCGGGCACGCATCTGCATGGCCAGCACATGGTCGACGCTCATCATCAGATTTGCATCGCTTCCGGTCCGCAGGGTCAGAGCGTCCAAAGTCGCCAGCCCCGGAGCCAGGATACCGGCCCGCACGCAGGTCTGTCCGTCCTGCGCAAGCTCGAATCCCTCCATGCTCACCCGGTGCTGCTGCCCGTATACATCCGTATAGATCAGATCCGCCGACAGATCCGCCGCGCCCTCCGCAGGTTCTCCTCCGAAGGAGATGGCGGAAGGTGTCACATACAGATCCACCGTATCCCCGGCGGACAGCGGTTCATATCCCAGCACCCGCACCGTGTCCGACTTCGGGAGAGAGCTCTCGATCCGGTTCTGTGTCAGCTCCGCCGTAAAGCTGCCCGTCTCTCCCGCTGCAGCCCGGACATGATAGGCAGGGATCGTCCTGCTGTCACTGCTGCAAAGAGGCCTGGTGACCAGTCCCGTCAGGCCGTCCGTTCCCCGCTCACCGGAGCCCGCCGCAGCCAGGGACACCCCGATGCCACTGACATTCCAGTTCAGCGCTTCATCCAGCCCTTCCCGGCCCCGCACCCGGAACGAGATCCGAAGGAGGGAGGACACATCCTCCAGCCTCCAGAGGAAGCAGTCCGTATGATTCTTCCGGAACATCTTATCCGGCAGACTGATCATCCCGGTTAGTTCACTGGCCGTATCCCCGGAGGAGGCACCGGCACCCGGGTTCTCCGAGATGCTCCGGTACCTGCTGATGGCCCGGACCACATCCGTCACCGCCGTTTTCTTCTCCCCTTTGGTATCATAGTATTCCAGCACCGCCACCACACTCCCGCAAAGAGCGCTGTCGGAGACGCCGGCAAAAGACGCGGGAGAGATCTCATCCAGCGCCGTATCCGCTGCCGTGGAGACGGCAAAGAGAAGGTTCACGCTCTCCCCCCTGCTGCTCACCGGGACGGTCAAGCCCTCCCGGCAGTCTTTGGCCCCGATCCAGCCGATGCCGGAAAAGATGCAGCTCTCGCTCAGATATCCGCCGCTGTTTTCCGTCACCGTGATCCGGTCCACGCAGAGTCTGTCAAAGGAATCTGCCTCTCCCCGCCCCGGAAGGATCCGAAGCGCCGTCAGCCGTCCATAGTCCCCGGCGATCTCGATGCCAAAGTTCTCCTCTGCCCCCTCCCGGAACGCATCCGCGGAGAGCTGCTCATTGGCCAGGACATATCCGCTCTTTCCGCTCTCAAACAGAAGCTGGAAATAGAAGGGATGCGACGACCCGCAGTCCCCCGTCATCTCCGTGCTCTCCGCCACCTGCACACTCACGGTATAGGAGTGGAGCGCTCTGCCAAATCCCAGATCTCCCAGACATTCTTCGTAGCTCATGGAATCCGGAAGCGCCCTGCTTTCGTCCTCTCTGTCCCGCACAGGGAAGTCCAGCACGGTGGTCTCGCCGCATCTGGCAGTCAGACGCGCCGAGGGCAGGTCCAGAACGGTCTCCCCGAAATACTCCCGGTAGTAGGTCCTGTCACTTTCATAGGCGCCGCCGGACACCGCATCCCAGGAGGCCTGCCTGCTGCCGAGATAGTCGATCCGCTCGATCCGGATCCCCTTCATGGTCCAGGTCTCATCGGCCCCGGAACCCGCACCCAGGACCGCTTCCATCCCGGTAAATGCCGCAACCTGCGCGGCGCAGATCACAAACTTCAGTTCCCTCCCCCGGGAGGTTCCCAGGCGATAGGCAAACTCCGAGGTCGCATTTCCCTCCCAGAGTCCGAAATAGGTATCCATGCATTCCCGCACACTGTACACCGGCGTCTCCGAGAGATTCCCCTCTCTGTCGGCATATCCGAACCGCAGGTACAGATCCAGCGAAGTCTCCGCATCCGGCTCCTGGGCGGTCTGCATGGTGACCAGATACCGCTCCTCCTTCGGATAAAGCTCCAGCTGCGTCCCCGGCACATCCTCCAGCAGGTCCGGGATCCTGTTCTCACCGACACCGAATGTGCGACCCTCCGTTCCGGATGCCGCAAAACCGAACCGGGGATCTCCGGAGAACCGGAAGGAAAGCTGGGCTCCCTGCAGGGAGCCTTCCACGCAGCCAGCCTCATAGAGCGCTGCGCAGGTGATGGTCAGGTCATCCCATTCCGACAGTTCGCACCGCTTCTCGTAGCGCTCGGAGGGGTTTTCCTGCTGCAGGCCGCAGGCACCCTCCGCCTCCCGGGCACCCAGGATAAACGCCGCCTCCTTCAGCGCTGCAAAGCAGGGGAGATCTCCCTCAAAGCCGATCCTGCTCCCCTGTCCGGCCAGATTGGCCAGGCAGGTATCAGGAGAGATCCCCTGCCCGAAGGCCCAGGTCAGCATATTCAGCGTAACCGGCAGCGTTGTCTGCCGCTGCATTCCGTAGATGTCCTCATACCGGATCCGGAGTGCCAGAGGCTCGCACAGATCCATCTGCCACACCGGCACCTCTCTCCCTGCATAGAAATTGCTGAGAGATTCCAGTCCGGCGCCGTACGCATCCGCCACATCGATCCGGAATCCAAAACGCCCTCCTGTATGAGAATCATAGGCCTGACGGGCGCTCTCGGAAAAGACGATCAGCTCCCTGTCATCCCCCTGCTGCGTCCCAAAGGTTTCGCTCCCGTCCTCGCTCCAGGTGAGCCGGACAGAACTCGCGCTCTCCGCCAGCAGTTCCCCCTCAAATACGAGATAGCTGTCGGCGCTGACAGATCCGTACATCCGTCTTCCGTACACCCGGTCCGCGCGGTAAAGCCGCAGGTCCTGGCAGGTCCAGTCCCCGCTCTCTCCGTAATGGATCCCGACCCGCAGGATCCGGCTCATGTCGCACTCCGCCTCAAAGAGAAACTCCCGGACAGAGCCTTCGGTAAAGGCCGTCCCGCTCTCCTTTGCAAATGCAAGATCCGTCACGGATCGGATCCCCTCCCGCAGGATTTCGGGGCCGGGCAGACCGTACTTGGACAGCAGGGGCTCCTCCTCCCCGGGGTATAGATAGGTCCGGTGATCCGTCCCTTCCGCATCCCGGTAATCCACCGTGAGGAATTCGATACCCTCGCCGGATCCGCTCTCCGTGGCCACAGCCAGCACATAGGCATGCGGGATCACCGCTCCTTCCGAGGCCCTTTCCGTCCAGTCCGCAGCCGGAACACGCTCCGAAACCGGCATCTCATCGATCTCAAAAACAGGGCGGCTCAGCTCATTTTCCAGTCCCGTCAGGGCTTCCGAGTTTTCCGGCTCCCCCTCCCACTGCTCGTAAGGGTTTTCCGGAATGGGCAGAAGTTCTCCCGGGCCCACCGGCATCTCCGCACCAACTCCGTTACCGGAGACCCCGTTACCGGAGACTCCGTTGCCGGAGACACCGTTCCCCGACACGCCGTTCCCCGACACGCCGTTCCCCGACATGCCATTCCCCGAGATCCCGCTTCCCGGGACTGCGCTCACGGGTGCACCGCTCCCCTCCGGGGCCGGTCCCTCCTGCTGCGCCCGGGCCTCATCCTCCGGGGATGCCCCCAGCATCTCGATCCCGGCAGCCTGCGCGCGCATGCCGAAGAGACCCTGGCTGCAGCTTCCCGCAGCAACCGCCAGGATCAGGACAAATGCGATGAAATTATGAAACATCCTTCGGTTCATCTTCTTTCAGTCTGAGCGATCTCTTATCAGCTTATCGGTTTCCCGGCTTCTTCTCCGGGCTCCGGCCAGGTCAGCTCCAGTTTCATCCGCACCTGCGTCCCCCGCATCAAAAGCGCCTCATGATCCGCAAGCGCCAGGATCTGCCTGCGCTCTCCCTCCGTAAAGGAACCGCTGCGCTCCCGCAGCTGCTCCAGACAGCGGAGTTCTTCTTCCGTCTGGGGCAGGCAGAAACAGGTTCGGAAGTCTCCCGTCAAAGCGGCGAAGCTTCTGGCCGTACCGGCGGATCTGCTGATCCAGCCCGGATCTTTGACATACAGGATGAGGCTCCCACCCGCTGCCTGCAGAGCCTGTGCCAGATGCCGCAGGGCCTCGCAGACCCCCGCATCTCCGCGCCGCATCAGGATCTCCGGCTGATCCACCAGCACCGCACAGCCCGGTGTCAGAAGACCTTCCAGCTCCCGAAGCAGCAGAAGAAACTGTGCACGCCCGATCCCCTGGCTCCGCCCTTTCAAAATACCATAGAAGGAAAAGACCGTCAGTCCGTCCTCCGCAGGGAGCTTTCGCTCTCCGTTCCAGAGGGCGCCGTGTCTTCCGCCCTCCGCATACTTGGCCATCTGGCTCTTTAAATCCCCGGAAAGCTCCTCCAAAAGGTCCCCGAATCCCGGGAACCCTGCCTCCGGCTCTTTGTCCGGATGCGCATCCGCATCCAGCCCCTTTTTCCGGTAAGCTCTCTCCGCCGCGTCGCAGAGCATCTCCAGGGATTCCTCCCGGCTCTCCGGAAGGAGCTGGCTTAAGAATGCCTCCAGAAAGGCAAACTGGGCCCCGAAATCCCCGGTAAATGCGAAGGGATTGATCCGCACATACCGGCCGTTTCCCGCAGGTACGATCCGTGCCCGCTTTTCCCCCGCGATCTCCTCCGGATGCTCTCTGGCCGTCAGCATGATAACGCGTCTCTGGGCTGAGAGTTCCCCGGACAGATGCCGCAAAAGCGCAGTGGCCCCCGCCGTGCTTCCCCCGGCGCTGCCCGCAATGAGCACGCCGGATGCGGGACGGAAAAAGTCCGCCCGGACCGGTGCTCCGCGCCAGCATCCCACCGCCACCCCCTGCGCGTCATCCGCGTAGGTATGGCCGAAGGGAATGCTCATTTCCAGATCCCGGCGCGTCAGAAGATGTGCTCTTCCGAGGAAGGGATCGTAGGCACTGGGCTGGACTGCGCAAAATCCCGCGGCCTGTTCATAGTCCAGATTGCGAAGATGTGCGCCGCACCCGGCTGCCTCCCTGCTCAGATCCTCCTCCGAGAGGGCATAGAGGTTCACGGCATATCCCCCCTCGTCGGCTCTGCGGACCTTCAGGACCATCTCACATCCCGGCAGGGCAAAGAGCTTTGCCATCCATCCGGCCCCCCGATCCTCCGGCAGGGCTTCCATGCGGCCGATCCGGAGACTGCGGTCACCTGCCGTCAGATTTCTGGGGTTCACCCGAAGGGACTCCGGCATGGACCAAAGATACAGGTCCTCCTCCCGAAACTCCCGCATGTCGAGTTCCGAAACGCTGCCCTGTGTCAGTCTGCGAAGGGTCAGGGCCAGCTCCCTGAGGGAGAGTCTTCGGATGCCGATCCCGGCCTCCCGAAAGCACGACTGTGCAAAGGACGCCAGCTCCTCCAACTTTTCCCCGCTCTCCTCAAACAAAAAGAGTGTAAAGACCGGCACGCATCCGGGCCTTTCCCCCAGCGGGACCTCCTGCTTCAGCAGACAGGCACCCAGATCCTCCGGGATCCGATCCAGCAAAGGACCGATCCCCTTTTCCAGGATCCGGGACAGCTTTTTATCGGGCAGACAGGCTGCCTCGAAGGGAGTCACCGCAAAGGCCGCTCCCTGATACCGGTCGCCATACTCCAGACGATTTCCGCAAAGCTGCGTCACTGCAAAGATCCGGTCCATCATCTGTCTGTCCCGAAAGACTTCCAGACCTGCGGACTCCCGCTCCCGGTCCGGCCCGGACTCCTTCAGCTTTTCCCCGTAGCTTTCCACGAATTCCCGGTGAAGGGTTCCCCGGTTCTTTCCCCGGAGCATCTCATCGGAATAGACCCGCTCATACTGCCCCGGCAGAGCGAAATGTCTCAGGATCCGCACCAGATGCACATATCCCGGGACCGCATCCGTCCGCACCAGCAAAAAAGCCCCCAGCGCACAGACCAGCAGCCCGAAGAACGGCTTCCAGGGAAGACGGGATACCATCACCCCCAAGCCAAGCACCAGCATCAGGATCCCCACCGGGATATCCCAGAAAAGAAGCTCCGCCCTGCCTTTTGCGTTATGAACTTTTTCCGCTGTCGTCTTTTTCACCTGCGTCGTCTTTTCCGCCCCTGGCGTCTTTTTCGCCTGTATCCTTTTTTCTGCCCGGATCGTCGTTTTCGTCTGTGCCTGCTTTTTCGCCCGTATCTTCCGGATCCCGGGGGTGCTTTGCCTGCTCTCCCCAGCTAAACAGGGTACGCAGACCTGAGAGCTTTCGGACCTCTTCCGGATAAAACCCGCTGACCAGTGCAAATTTCGGAAGTCTGGTCTCCAGCAGCCGGACCGGGATCTTCGCCGCCTCAAAGCAAAGCACGGCGATGGCCAGCTTCAGCACGGCATCCGCGCTGCCGCCTCCTCCCAGGACAGGTCCCGAGGCAAAGAGCACGGGCAGCAGGAGCAGGATCCCCCGCATCAGCAGGATCACAGTCAATACGGACAGGGAGTGCAGCAAAAAAGCCGCTCCCCATTTTCGGCTGCGGGCACCGCCGTCCAGCTCCGCGGAGGAAAACACCACCGGCGCCGCCAGATACAGCGCCACGATCCGAAGCAGCCGGATCCCGCACAGGACGCAAAAGCTGCCCAGCTCCCAGACCAGGGCCAGGGCGAAGAGCCCGATGGGAAGATAATCCATGGCCTCGATGCTCAGATCAAAATCCTCCTCCAGTTCGGAGCGGTCGAAAATGCTTCGCTCTCCTGCCAGATACGGTCCCCGGACCGGGTCCGTCAGGGAGACTTCGGACTGCAGATCCGTCCTTTGATGCATGGTCCCCGCCAGGAAGGCCGCTGTCGCCAGCCGGATCTCCCGGGGAGGCTCCCCCACCCGGAGGGTTTCCAGCGGCGCAAAGGACGCATTGCTCTTTAACTGCTTCATGGTCTCCAGAAGCGCTCTTCGCAGGATCTCGTTTTCCTCCCCCAGGGGAAGATCTGCGGACAGATCCGCTGCGGAAGCGATCTTTTTCAGGCTCGCCTGCCAGCAGTAGAGCTTTTTCCCCTCCGGATCCCGGGCGGGATAGGAGTGATCAAAGACCCCCTCCTCCTTCAAAAACAGCAGATACGGCCGCAGGTCATTATAAGCTTCCGACAGGTTATAGGGATTGTCATAGCTGCTTCCCAGGGAATAGTTCCCGATGAGGCTCATGGACCGGGCCATGGCCGCATATTGCTCCCCGGTAAAGGTCACGGTCTGTGCATTCCCGGGGTGGTCTCCTCCGGTGGTCAGATACCTCGTCTGCTGCAGCAGGAGGGAGAGGATGGCAAACACCGTCAGCACACAGATGCTCAGCCCTGCGATGGAGAGGATCCCCCGCAGCACGCTCCCCGCCAGGGCCCGTCCCACGCTTCCGGCATCCGCCCGCTCCCGCAGGGTGCGTCCCAGAAGCCGGGTCATGGCAAAGGCGATGCTCAGCAATATCCCGGCCAGCGCCATCACCAGATAGAGCCGCATCACGGGCCTGTTGGAGAAAAGCTCTCCCAGCAGGTATCCGCCCCGCTCCTCATAGGAGATCTTTTCCCAGCCCGCCAGCACCTCAAAGAGCTGCTGGAGAAGCTCCGGCAGCCGGCAAAGGCCTTTTGCGATCTGGTAGGGTATCATGGTCATGGGTTCAGTGGATTCCTAACTCTTTCTTATACTTTTTTTGTCTGTTTTTTCGATCTGCTTCGGTCCCGTTTTCTGATCAGTCCTGTTTTCGGATCGGTCCTCTTTTCGGATCGGTCCTCTCATCCTTCGGTCCCCTGTCCGGCGGCGCAGAGCTTCAACGGACTCTCCAGCCGGCGCGGTACCGGTACAGGGCATAGACTGCCGCGGCGATGAGCAGACATGCCACCAAAGCCGCTCTTCTTCCGCCTCCCGCAAAGTAGACCAGGATCGTAAAGCGGCGCACCGACTCATTGCCTGCAGCATCCCGCAGGATGACCTCATAGCTGCCGCTCTTTCGAAGGACGGTGCCGGTCTCCTCCTGCATGCCATCCCGGTATACCCGGAAGGAATCATCCCCCGAAAGCCCGATGAGTTCCACGGGGCCCGAGGCAAATCCTTTTTCGTCCACACCGGAGAGCACCACCTCCGGCGGGGTATGATCCGCTGTCACATCCAGCTCGTACTGTCTGTCCGCGGCCTCACAGTATGTGACGATATGGTAGGCACCCTCCCGGGAGAGGCTGACCCTGTCTCCCGTCCAGCTGCCCAGCTCTCCGTCCCGGTCCACATGGAGGATCCGAAATCCCTGAGGCACCACATAGTCCCCTTTTTTCGAAGTGGCCCTCCCCAGCACGGAAAAGGAAAACAGCGGACTCTCCGTCCCTTCGGAAAATACCAGGTAGTCCCCCTGGTCCGTCAGTCTCCCTTCTTCATCCGGGACCACTTCCTCCCCGCCCCGGGTCACCACAAGCCGCACCCCCGGGTCTGCCAGGAGCGTCACACCCTCCGACACATACATCCCATCAGCGGCGGTGCACCGGATCTGTGCCTCCGTCCCGGGCACCGGGTAGACAAACATCTGCGCATCAGCGTCGAAGGACTCCCCCTCCGTGATCCGGATCAGATGATCTTCGCTATTCATAGCGCCGGCCAGTGCCCGCATCGGCAAAAGGAGCGCCAGTGCAAACACGGCCAGGATCAGCAGTCTTCTCATTTCTTTGCATTCCAAAAAGGGCAAAAATGCCCACAGTAAAGACCATTTTACCCGAAAAAACCGGGAGATGCAATCTCTCCCGTCCCCTTCTTTCATTTTCTTACCTTCTAAGCAAGCCGTAGGACTGCAGGATCCCCCCTGTCAGCTTGCCCCCTGTCACACTTTCTTGTCAGGGACGGGGTTTTGTGCTAGGATTTTCAGGAAACACCCGCAAAACAGGTCTCCGAAAGGACGGTTTATTATGGAAGCCAGCAAAGCAGATATCTTCGACCGGGAATCCACCTTTTCCTTTGAGGTTTTCCCTCCCAAGAAAGACGACGATTTCGCCTCCGCATTCTCCACTCTGGATGCACTGGGAGAACTTCGTCCCGACTATATCAGCGTCACCTACGGGGCAGGCGGGAGCCGCGCGGGGAAGACCGTGGAGATTGCCTCCTATATCCAGAATCACCTGCAGATCCCTGCCATCGCCCATGTCACCTGCGTGGGCAGCCGCAGGGAACAGATCCTGTCTCTGTGCCGGGATCTGGAAAAGGAGCATGTGACCCACATCATGGCCCTGCGGGGAGACCGGCCGAAGGACATGACGGATGAGGAGTTTGCGGCCCGGGAGTTTGAGCATGCCTCCGACCTCATCTCTTTCCTGAAAGCACAGGCACCCTCCTTTTCCTTTGCGGCGGCCTGCTATCCCGAGAAGCACTTCGAGGCCTTCAGCATGGAGACGGATCTGAAGAACCTGTTAAAGAAGCAGGAGGCCGGGGCGAAGCACCTGATCTCCCAGCTGTTTTTCGACAATGATTATTTCTATGCCTTCTGCGAGAAGGCTCGCGCCAAGGGCATCACCCTGCCCATCAGTGCGGGGATCATGCCCATCACCAGCCCGAAGCAGATCGGCACCACGGTGACGCTGTCCGGCTCCAGCATCCCCAAGGCCTTTGCGGACCTCATCGCCAGATACGGGGACAATGCGGAGGAGATGCGTAAGGCCGGGATCGATTATGCCATCCGACAGATCCGGGATCTGCAGGAGAACGGGGTAAAGCACATCCATATCTATTCCATGAACAAGCCCAAGACCACGAGAGAGATCGTGGAAGGGGTAAAGTAAATGACAAATCCGGTGGTTTATGCTATAGTTATTATGTAAAGTTGTCAGTAAAGGAGTTTGCAATGCCCTCTGCGGAGATCCGAAGGGAATATATCGAAGACAGACAGGCACCGGCCGGAAGAGTGAAGTTTCAGACAGCCAGCCTCGTCTGCGGGATTGCCGCCATCGGTCTCGTGTTTACGGGCATTTTCCAGATCCCCTTCGCCGCGCTGAGTCTGCTCTTTGCATCGCTTGGCAGAAAGCCCGGGGAGACGATCTCTTCCGCCTCCCGGGTGGGCAGTATCCTGGCTCTCATCGGCGGTGTGGGGGGACTGCTCCTTTTGGCCTATTCCTTCTATCTGCTCCGGACGGATCCCCGGATCCTGCAGCAGACGGAGGAAATGTACCGCGCCATCTACGGCGAAAGCAGCGATTTTACCGCATTCATGCAGTTCATGCAGGGTGCGGGTGTCACAAACTAAGGGAAGGGATTTTGATCCCGGAGAAAGGAGGATGCCATGATCTCACCCGTAAGCGGCTTTGGCGGCTACAGCGTATCCGGGTCTCTTTATGCTGCGGGCATGCGTCCCGGCTCCTCCCAGGATCCCAAGTCCCGTCCCATGACGCAGGAGGAGAAAAAGCAGGCGGAAGAAGCAAAGATGTCCCCCATGCAGCGCAAGAAAGCGGAGCGCGAAGAGCGCAAGCGCATGGGGCTTCCGGTGAAGTACGATCCCCACGATCCCACCTGCGAATGCCAGACCTGCAAGAACCGAAAATACAAGGACGGCTCCGATGAGATGGTCTCCTTCAAGGCCGCGGCCCACATCTCTCCGGAAGCTGCCGCTACCAGGGTGCGGGCTCATGAGCAGGAGCATGTCTCCAACGCCTACTCCAAGGCCGCACAGAACAACGGGAAGGTGATCCGCGCTTCCGTCACGATCCATACCGCCATCTGCCCCGAGTGCGGCAGATCCTATGTATCCGGCGGCGTCACCAATACCCAGATCAAGTATTACAACGAGGAAAATCCCTATCAGCAGGACCTGAAGGCCCAGGATCACGAAAAATATGCCGGCAGGGCGGTGGACTATGGCGTCTGAGTATTATACCAATGCACAGCTCATCGATCGCTCCAGGATGTTTCTGGGCGGAAAATACAAGAGGGTGATCTCCATGACCCTCTCTTTTTTCGTCTGGAATTATCTGTTCCTCCTCTTTGACCGGATGTTTTCTTCGGCTCTGGTCGCAAAGCCCGGCCTGGCCTTTCTCTCCTACCCGCTGTCCGCGGCCCTGTCCCTTTTCGGGGATATGCTGCTGGCGGGGATCGCCTTTTACTTTCTGAAGCTCTCCTGCGGACAGGAGTATTCCAATGCGGACCTTCTGTACGGATTCTGGGAGGATGCCCCCAAGACCTTCCTCATCGCGGTCTGCTCCAGAGGACCCGGGATTCTGGCCATGATCCCCTTTTCCGTCCTTTTTAACATGTACGAGACCTCCCGGGTGGGGGAGCTGCTCCCCTGGGTCGTCGTCTCCTTCCTGCTGGGAGCGGCCGCGAGCCTGGTGTTCGCCATGGGGCTGGGGCTCTCCTTTTTCCTGATGCTGGATTTTCCGAATTACAGCGCTTTTGAGACCGTAAGCCTTTGCTGGAAAAAGATGAGCGGACAGAAGATGCGGTTCTTTTTGCTGAACCTGCGCCTGCTGCCCTATCTGCTGGCGGGTTTTCTCTCCCTCGGCATCGGCATGCTGTGGGTATTCCCCCTGGTGCAGGAAAGCTACGCGGAGTTTTACCTGGACCTCATGAATCCCGGGCGGAAATACAGCTTCGACCGCAGCATCTGAACGGATCACACAAAAAACGGAGGCCCTCAGGTCTCCGTTTTCTATTTCTATTTCTTTCTATGCGATCACATTCTGCCGGCTCATTCCGGATCGTCGCCGCCGACCTCCGCACCGCCGGTGCTCTTCCACTTCAGGTACCCGGTCATAAAGGGATCCAGCTTTCCGTCCAGCACGCCTCCCGCATCCGCGGTCTCCACACCGGTGCGTCTGTCCTTCACCATGGTGTAGGGCTGCAGCACATAGGAACGGATCTGGTTCCCCCAGGCGATCTGGGAGACCTCACCCCGGATATCCGACAGCTTCTCCGCATTGGCAGCTTTCTTTAACTCCAGCAACTTAAAGCGCAGCATCTGCATGGCCTTGTCATTATTCTGGAACTGGCTGCGCTCGTTCTGACAGGTCACCACCACTCCCGTGGGGATATGGGTGATGCGGATGGCGGAGGAGGTCTTGTTGATGTGCTGACCGCCGGCACCGCTGCTTCGATAGGTATCGATCCGCAGATCCTTTTCATCGATGTCGATATCCACATCCTCTTCGATATCCGGCATGACATCCAGACTCACAAAGGAGGTCTGGCGCTTGGCCTGGGCATTGAAGGGGGAGATCCGCACCAGTCTGTGGACACCCTTTTCCGAACGCAGGTATCCGTAAGCGTTGGTCCCGTTGACCTGAAAAGCCACGGATTTGATCCCGGCTTCATCTCCCTCCAGATAGTTCAGCACCTCGATGGTAAAGCCCTTCCGCTCCGCCCAGCGGGTGTACATGCGATACAGCATGGAGCACCAGTCGCAGCTCTCCGTTCCGCCGGCGCCGGCATTGAGCTCCAGGATGGCGTTGCAGGAATCATACTCCTCGGACAGGAGGGTGGCCAGCCGAAGCTCTTCAAACTCCTCCGTGAACTCGTCCAGCTCCGCCCGGATCTCCGCCACCATGCTCTCATCGTTCTCTTCGTTTCCCAGCTCGATGAGGGTCAGGATATCATCGAACTGGGTGGCCAGCTTGCGGTACCCGTCCGCGGTATCCTTCATGTTCTTGAGCTCCTTCATCTTGGCGTTGGCCTTTTCGGGCACATCCCAGAATCCGGGAGCCTCCATTTCCCGCTCCAGCTCCTCGATGCGTCTGGATTTGTTGTCCAGATCCAGGGATTCCCCAAGCTCCTTCAGGGAGTCCTTAAATCCCAGGATCTCAATTTTCATCTGATCAAGTTCTACCATATGTATCCTTTTTCAAACCGTTCACGAACGTACCTTTTCACCGGGCAGAAAACTTATTTGGTTGCGCCCGGTCTCCCATGGCACTTCTTGTACTTCAGCCCGCTTCCGCAGGGGCAGGGATCGTTGGGCTGGATCTTGGGCGCCTTCTTCACCGGCTGCTTTGCCGCGGAATCGTCCTTGTTGGTACCGGTGACCTTGGCCACCTGTTCGCGCTCCACCTTCTGTTCCACCTGGATGTGCATCAGAACCCGCACCGTCTCCTCGCGGATGTTCTGGGTCATCTCGTCGAACATCTCATAGCCCTGCATCTTGTATTCCACCAGAGGATCTCTCTGGCCAAAGGCCTGCAGTCCCGCACCCTGGCGCAGGATCTCCATATCGTCGATGTGATCCATCCACTTCCGGTCGATGACCCTCAGCAGGATCACACGCTCCACTTCCCGAAGCTTTTCCGGGCTTCCGGAGGCAGCCTCAAACTCCGCCTCTTTCTTCTCATAGAGCTTCACGGCCTCTTCCTTGAGCTGCTGCTTTAAGCTGCTCTTTTTGGGCTTGCCCACCCGCTCCGCACTCAGGGGCTCCAGCGGGATGGTAGGCAGGAGGAGCTCATTGAGCTCCGTGAAATCCCATTCCTCCACGCTCAGGTCATCGTTGATGCAGATATCCACGGCATTTTCCGTAATGTTGGTGATCATCTTGTAGATGTAATCCCGCATGCTCTCGCCGTTTAGGACCTTGCTTCTCTCTTCGTAGATGATCTCTCTCTGCTCGCTCATGACACGGTCATACTCCAGCAGATTTTTCCGGATCCCGAAGTTGTTGCTCTCGATCTTCTTCTGGGCGGACTCGATGGAGTTGGTGAGGGCCTTGTGCTCAATCTCCTGGCCCTCGGGAATCCCCAGGGCATTGAAGGCCGAGATGAGACGCTCGGAACCGAAAAGTCTCATGAGGTCATCTTCCAGGGATATATAAAACTTGGACTCACCGGGATCTCCCTGACGTCCGGAACGTCCCCGGAGCTGGTTGTCGATCCGCCTGGACTCGTGGCGCTCCGTGCCGATGATCTTTAATCCGCCGGCGGCTCTGGCTTCCTCGTCCAGCTTGATATCGGTACCACGGCCTGCCATGTTGGTGGCAATGGTCACCGCACCGTGCTGTCCGGCCTGTGCCACGATCTCCGCTTCCATCTCGTGGAATTTCGCATTCAGGATATTGTGACGGATGCCGCGCTTTTGCAGGAGACGCCCGATCTCTTCACTGGCATCGATGTTGATGGTACCCACCAGAACGGGCTGTCCCTTGGCGTGAGCCTCCTCCACCGCATCCACGATGGCAGCCAGCTTTTCCTTTTTGGTCTTGTAGACGGCGTCCTGATGATCGATCCTGGCCACGGGCTTGTTGGTGGAGATGGACACCACGTCCATGCCGTAGATCTCACGGAACTCTTTTTCCTCCGTGAGGGCCGTACCGGTCATGCCGCACTTTTTCTCAAAGAGGTTAAAGAAGTTCTGGAAGGTGATGGTGGCCAGGGTCTTGCTCTCCCGCTTGACCTTCACATGCTCCTTGGCCTCGATGGCCTGGTGCAGACCGTCGGAATAGCGGCGACCCGGCATGATCCGCCCGGTAAACTCGTCGACGATGAGGATCTGATCATCCTTCACCACATAGTCCTGATCCCGGAACATCAGGTTGTGCGCCCGCAGTGCCAGGATGATATTGTGCTGGATCTCGGTGTTTTCCGGATCCGCCAGGTTTTCGATATGGAAGAACTGCTCCACCCGGGCGATACCGGCGGCAGTCAGGTTCACGATCTTGTCCTTCTCGTTGACGATGAAGTCTCCCGTCTCCTCCTGGGTGACCCCCATGATGGCATCCATCTTGGAGAGCTCCTTCATGTCCTCACCGCGCTTTAACTGTCTGGCCAGCAGGTCGCACATCTCGTAGAGCGCCGTGGACTTGCCGCTCATACCGGAGATGATCAGAGGGGTGCGGGCCTCGTCGATGAGCACGGAGTCGCACTCGTCGATGATGCAAAAGTGCAGGCCGCGAAGCACCAGCTGCTCCTTGTAGATCACCATGTTGTCCCGCAGGTAGTCAAATCCCAGCTCGTTGTTGGTCACATAGGTCACGTCGCAGCGGTATGCCTCCTGGCGCTGCTCGGTGGTCATGCTGTTGAGGACGCATCCCACAGTAAGTCCCAGAAATTCATGCACCTGTCCCATCCAGTTGGCGTCACGCTCTGCCAGATAATCGTTCACCGTGACCACGTGCACGCCCCGGCCCTCCAGGGCGTTTAAGTAGGAAGGCGCCACTGCCACCAGGGTTTTTCCTTCACCGGTCTTCATCTCGGCGATGCGTCCCTGGTGCATGATGATGCCGCCGATGAGCTGCACTCTGTAAGGCTCCATGTCCAGCACCCGCTTCGCGGCTTCCCGGACCACCGCAAAGGCCTCGGGCAACAGATCGTCCAGGCTCTCTCCGGCCTCCAGACGGCTCTTAAACGCCGGGGTCTTTGCCCGGAGTTCCTCATCGCTCAGTGCCTGCATCTCGGGCCGCATGGCCTCGATCTTATCCACCAGGGGCAGGATGCGTTTGACCTCCCGCTCACTGTGTGTTCCGAATATCTTGTCGATCATTTTCATAGGTCTGTCTCCTTTAAAGTTCAAACAGAGTCTATTATAGCAATAAGAGATGACCGTTTCAATCAGAAATGTCCGTTCCTGCGATTTTCTTTTGGACTCGTTTGTGATACAATAGAAAATCGAAGAATTGTATCAGACAACCGCCTTTGAAAGGGGTGTCCTTATGAAGAAACTCCCTACCGCCCAATTAAGTCCCGGAATGGTCGTGGGCAGCGACGTGCTAAGCTACGACAACCGGATCATCATCTCTCAGGGCCAGGAGCTTAGCGAAACGCTCATCACCAGGCTGGAGCTATACGGGATTCTGAGCGTGTATATCGAGGAAGAAAGTCTTCCGGAAGGGGAGGAACCCTCCTATCTCTCCCGGGTCAGGTCCTCACCGCTCTTTCAGGAGTTTCAGACCGAATTTGATGAGCAGACGGCATCCCTGAAATTCGCCGTCAGCGAGATGGTGGAAAAAAACGTGGAGATCGATCCCCGTACCCTGCTGGAAGGCCCGCTGGCCATGATTCAAAAGGCCGGATCCAGCGGTACCGTGCTGGATATGCTCCACATCATGCGGGCCAATGACGATGTCACCTTCGCCCATTGCATGAACGTGGCGCTCCTGAATTACATTCTGGCCGGATGGCTGGGCTGGAGCGAGGAGGAGCAGCAGACCGCCATGCTCTGCGGACTGCTCTTCGATGTTGGAAAGCTCAAGACCCCGAAGGAGATCCTGAACAAGCCCGCGGCTCTCACGGATCCGGAGAAGGCTTCCATACACCAGCATGCGCAGCAGGGCTACCGGGTGCTCAAGAACCAGCGGGTGGATACCCATGTCCAGAACACGGCGCTGATGCACCATGAGCGCTGCGACGGGAGCGGGTATCCCATGAAGATCGTCCGGGAACAGATCGACCCCTACGCCAGACTGACGGCCATCACGGATGTCTATGATGCCATGACCAGCAAGCGTGTCTACCGGGATGCTCTGAGCCCCTTCCTGGTCATCGAGGAATTCGAAAAGGAAGGCCTGGAAAAATACGATCCCGACATGATCCTGACCTTCCTCAAAAACGTGGCATATACCTATATTCAGAATGACTGCATCCTCTCGGACGGACGCGAAGGGACCGTGATCATGCTCAATCCCCAGCGCTTCTCCAGACCCGTGGTCCAGTGCGGAAAAGAGTACATCGACCTGATGAAGGAACGGAACCTTCGGATCCAGCGTCTGATCTAAACCGCTTCATATTCCCGCAAGATCTTATCCCTGCAGGCTTCACAGTCTGCAGGGGTTGTATTTTCCAGGGTGGCATGGACAAAGGGCTTGTGCTCTTTCACAAAGCGCAGGATCCGTCCATAGTCCATCTCTCCCAGCCCGCACCCCACGGAAATCAGCTGCGTCCTATCCTCCCCGGTGACGGGGTCTTTCTTTTTTTCCGGCCGAAAATCCTTCAGATGCACCATGGCGATGTCCGGTCCCAGAAGGTCCATGGTCTCCGCAAAGATCTCATCCCTTCTTTCGTAATTCTCCTCATCCAGGAGGTTTACCGGGTCGAAGATGATCTGCAGATTGGGGGATCCGATCTCATCCAGCACGCGTCTGGCCCGTTTGGCGTCGTAAACGATGTGCTTTGCCACGGGTTCGATGGCGAAGATAACCCCCGCTTTTTCCGCGCAGGAGACCACCGGCCGCAGGTTCATGATGAAGGTCCGGAGTGCCTCCTCGGTTCTGCACTCCGGGCAGGGCTTGTATCCGGCATTGGGAGCGCCGGTCTCTGTCCCCACCACCCCGGCTCCGCAAAGCCCCGCAAACCGGATGTGGGCCAGATACCGGTCCGTGATCTCCCGGAGCTTTTCCGGATCCGGATGGGCCAGATTCAGATAGCATCCCAGGACGGCGATATCCACTTCGTTTTTTTCAAAGATCCGACGCAGGTACATGGCATATCCGGGAGTCAGGGCCTCCGGAGAAGCCGGGAGCCCCTTCATCTTGGAAAGCGCCAGATGTCCGCATCGAAAGCCCAGCTCGTGAACTCTTGCGATCCGGTCCTCAAAGCTCCCTTCTTCGGTATCATGCAAACGAATGCCCAGCTGCATTTTGCTTCCCCCTCTTAAAGCGTCACGCCCTGTTTGAAGATGGCCAGATCGTGATATCCCGCCACTTCGCTCCGAACCTGTCTTCCGGAGGCGGTTTCCAGCACGAAGTCAAAGAGGCGCTTTGCCTCCTCATCCATGGAGGTGCCGTCCTCCGTCAGCACGCCGGCATTAAAGTCGATCCAGTTGGCCTTCTTTTCCGCCAGCGCGGAATTGGTGGAGATCTTCATGGTGGGGACAGGCGCCGCAAAAGGCGTCCCCCGGCCGGTGGTAAAGAGGATGATCTGTGCTCCCGCTGCTGCCAGCGCCGTGGCTGCCACCAGATCGTTTCCCGGCGCGGAGAGGAGGTTCAGCCCGCTGTTGCAGACTCTCTCCCCGTATCCCAGCACGCCCCGCACGGGTGCGGAGCCGGATTTCTGGGTGCATCCCAGGGATTTGTCCTCCAGGGTGGAGATGCCGCCCTTTTTATTTCCCGGGGATGGGTTCTCATAGATGGTCTGTCCGTTCCGGGTAAAGTAATTCTTGAAATCATTGATCAGATCCACGGTCCGCTCAAAGAGCACCGGGGATTCGCAGCGGTCCATCAGAATGGTCTCTGCGCCGAACATCTCCGGCACCTCGGTGAGGATGGTGGTGCCGCCTCTGGAGATGAGCAGATCCGAGAACCGCCCCACCAGGGGATTGGCCGTGATCCCGGAGAGCCCGTCAGACCCGCCGCACTTCATGCCGATCACCAGCTTCGATGCACTGACGCTCTCCCGCCTGCAGGAGGAGGCGGCTTCTATGAGCTCCCGGACCAGCCGGACGCCCTCTTCGATCTCATCCTCCGCATCCTGGGACACCAGGAAGCGCACGCGGCTCTCGTCATACCCGTCCAGATAGCCGCCGCTCTTTAAGACGTCGATGTTGCTGTTTTCGCATCCAAGCCCCAGGACCAGCACGCCGCCGGCATTGGGATGGCGGATCAGATCCCCCAGAATGGTGCGGGTATTTTCCTGATCATCCCCCATCTGGGAGCACCCGTACGGGTGCGGGAAGGCGATGACATCCTCCACGCTTCCGGTGAGGTATTCCTTTGCCTTTGCAGCGATGGCGGATGCCACATTGTTCACGCAGCCCACCGTGGGAACGATCCAGATCTCATTCCGGACTCCGACGCTCCCATCTTCCCGGACAAAGCCCTCAAAGGTGACTTCCTCCGGGATCCCCAGCTTCTCCGCCAGAGCGGCGCCGGTAAAGGCCTCCTCTCCCACCGGGTGATAGCTGTAATCCAGCAGTTCTCCCAGTCCCGTTTTCAGATTGTGGGTGTGGACCCAGCTGCCTGCCGGGATCGCTTCCTTTGCGATCCCGATGCGAAAGCCGTATTTGAGCACCTCCCCTCCGGCAGGGATATCCCGAAGGGCGATCTTATGGCCTCTGGGGATCTCCTCCCGGGCCGTCACCGTCAGTGCGCCGTCGTCAAAGGAGACCGGGGTCCCTGCCGGGATGGTCCGAAGTGCCACAGCGACGCTGTCCTTTTCCTGAATCCTGATATAATCCTGCATGGTGTCCTCTCCGCTTCCGGCCGGAACCCGGCCTTTCTTGCAAAAAAGCCCGCAGCGTGCCGTAAGGGCACCCTCTGCGGGCCTTTCGTTTCCGATTTACAGGGATCTGATGGCTTCCCGCATGCCCTTCTCGCGGATCAGTGTCAGATCGGCGGTCACGGCATCCGTCAGCCCGGGTACCAGGTTCAGGTCCTGTCCGTGGAAGTCCTCTCTTCCCAGATAGGCCTTCACCAGCTCCGCGGGAGCCTTTTCGCTGCAGTCCCGGAAGAACTCCAGCACCGCGGCATCATCGTGGATCTCATAGGTCTCCTCCCCGCGATGTCCGATGAGGGCGCCGTCCTTTAACTCGCTTCCCCGGTAGAACTCCATCAGGGCTGCGATGGAGAAGGTGAGGCATTTCGGAAGCTTTCCGAACTTTTCCTGATACCCCAGAAGGGAGGGCAGGCATCTCGCGCGCCACTTGGACACGGAGTTTAAGGAGATGGCTAACAGCGCATGGTCCACAAAGGGATTGTTGAAGCGGTTTACCACCTCTCCCGCAAAGGCCTTCAGCTCTTCCTCCGGAAGAGTCAGGGTGGGGATCACCTCGTCAAAGATGGTCCGGTTCATGAAATCCCGGATATCCGCATCCTCCATGGACTGGCGGACGATGTCATTGCCGCAGAGCCAGGAGGCCAGCACAAAGGAGGTGTGGGCGCCGTTTAAGATCCGCACCTTCCGCTGCTTGTAGGGATGATGGTCCTTGGTAAAGACCACCTGAAACTCGGCATCGCACTGATCCAGGGGGAACTCACCGCTGATATCCCGGTCGGATTCGATGACCCAGAGACCGAAGGGCTCCGCCGTCACCATGATCCGGTCTTCGTATCCCAGCTTCTCCCATTCCTCCTGCTCCGTAGCACGGGGATATCCGGTGACGATGCGGTCCACCAGAGTCTGGGTAAAGACGCAGGCGCTTTCCACCCATTCCCGGAAGGCATCCGGCAGGGACCAGTTGGCGATCTGCTTCAGGACGCACTCCTTCAGGTGCATGCCGTTGTCATCGATGAGTTCCACCGGGAGCATCACCAGTCCCTTTTCCGGGTCGCCCTGAAAGGTCTCGTATCTGTGATAGAGAAACTGGGTCAGCTTGCCGGGGAAGGACTTTGGCGGCGTCATATCCGCGCGGTCGTTCTCGTCGTAGACGATCCCCGCCTCGGTGGTATTGGATACCACAAAACGCAAGGTCGGGATCTCGGAGAGCGCCAGATACTTTTCATACTCCCCGATGGCATCCACGGCATCCGCGACGCTGGTCACGATCCGCTCGATCTTCCGGCCTTCTCCGCCGATATTTCCCCGCAGGGAGACCGTGTACTGGCAGTCCTGCTTATGAAAGTTTTCCAGATTGCCGAACTCGATGGGTTTGATCAGGACGATGTCCCCGTCGAATCTCCCCTGTTCATTGGCCACATCGATCATATAGTCCACAAACGCCCGGAGGAAATTGCCCTCTCCGTACTGTACCACCCTGATCGGTCTGTCTTTTTTGCCTGTTTTTGCGCGATTCAGACTTTCCATTTCCACCTCCGTGCGAACTTTCAAACGTTTTTTCACCTCTTTGAACGGGTAAGCTTCGGGCTCTTTCGTGTAAGCCCTTACATCACGATATTACTTTACTTTTCCCCTGCAGTCAAGAGGAGATTCCGGGAAAATAAGAAAGTTTTTTCAGTTTTCCCTTGCAATCCTCAATTCCCGCAGATATAATGAAACCGAATCTATGTAAGTGCTTACATGGGTTTTGCCGATACAGGTCCCGGTCCGGGGCCCGTCGGATCAAAAATGGGGGAGGTTCCACGGGATCTATGAAAGACCACGCAACCACAATCTATGACATTTCCGAGCTGGCCGGCGTCTCCATCGCCACAGTTTCCAGAGTCTTAAACGGAAGCCCCAATGTCAGCGACGCCACCCGAAAAAAAGTCCTGGATGCCATCGAGGCCTCCGGCTACACACCCAACGCATTCGCCCGGGGTCTGGGGCTGAACACCATGAAGACCATCGGGATCCTGGCCGCGGACAGCTCGGATCTGTACCTGGCCAAGGCGATCTACCATCTGGAGCGGGAGCTTCGGGCCAATGACTACGACTGCCTGCTGTGCTGCACCGGCTATGAGCTGGAGAACCGCAAGAGCGCCATCGACCTGCTCATCAGCAAAAAGGTGGACGGCATCATCCTGGTGGGTTCCAACTTCATCTATGACACGGATGAAGAAAACGCTTACATCGTGGAGGCGGCCCGCACGGTGCCCGTCATGCTCTTAAACGGTGCCCTGGAGGCCCCCAATGTGTACAGCATCACCTCCGACGATTACAAGAGCATGTACGAAGCCGCCAGCGAGCTCATCGACTCCGGCGTCACCAATATCCTCTACTATTACAACTCCATCTCCTACAGCGGAAAGCGCAAGGAAAAGGGCTTCCGTAGCGCCCTGAAGGACCGGGGCGTCACCGTTCCGGAGAATCATCTCCAGTATTTCGACGGGACCAGGGAGGATGTCCCCGGGATGGCTGCGCAGCTTCTGGCCCTCCACAAAAAAGGGGTCACCTTCGACGGCGTGATCGCGGCGGACGATACACTGGCCATGAGCGCCGTCAAATACGCCCGGACTCTGGGACTGTCCATCCCCGAGGAATTTTCGGTGATCGGATACAACAATTCCATGCTCTCCACCTGCAGCGATCCGGAGCTGAGCTCCATCGACAATAAACTGGAGACCCTCTGCCAGCACCTCACCGCGACCCTTATGGGGGTCCTGGGGGGTGCCGACATGCCCAAGATCACGGTCTTTTCCGGAGAGATCGCACACCGGAAGACCACCAGACCCAAAACAACATAAGCAAACGGAGGTAGTTACATGAAAGCGTTTATGGACAGGGAGTTTTTGCTGGAGACCGAAACCGCACGCCGGCTCTTCCATGACTATGCGGAGCAGACACCCGTACTGGATTACCACTGCCACATCAATCCCCGGGAGATCGCGGAGGACAGACAGTTTGAAAACATCACCCAGGTCTGGCTGGGCGGCGACCATTACAAGTGGCGCTTCATGCGCTCCTGCGGTGTGGAGGAGAAATACATCACCGGCGACGCCTCCGATCATGATAAGTTCTGCAAATGGGCCGAGTGCCTGGGAAAGGCCATCGGCAATCCCCTCTATCACTGGAGTCACTTAGAGCTCCAGCGGTATTTCGGCTATCACGGACATCTCTGCACACGGACTGCCGAAGAAGTCTGGAAGCTGTGCAACGAAAAGCTGGCCACCCCCGAGATGAGTGTCCGGAATCTGATCCGGAAGAGCAAT
>JAFYFY010000248.1 GCA_017543485.1 Lachnospiraceae bacterium
GAGGTCTCGAAGGTCCCGATCTTCTGGCTGATCTCCACGATCTCCTACTTGTCCAGCGCGATGCAGGGACGGTACACCGGGATGGTGCAGACGGCATTGGTGGCCATGAGGGACGCCATGGTCTGGGAAGCCACCTGTCCGATGCTCTCCCCCGTCACCAGTCCCTGAGCCCCGCTTTCCAGGGCCAGCTTTTCCGCGATCCGCATCATCCACCGGCGCATGATGATGGTCAGCTCGTCGTGGGGGCATTTTTCATAGATGGCCAGCTGGATGGCCGTAAAGTTGATGACATGGAGCCGGATGGGGCCGGTGTAGACGCTGATGAGTCTGGCCAGGTCCACCACCTTCTGCTTCGCCCGGTCGCTGGTATAGGGAGGCGCGTGGAAATACACCGCGTCGATGGTCACCCCCCGCTTGGCGATCATCCACCCCGCTACGGGGGAGTCGATACCCCCGGACAAAAGCAGCATGGCTTTTCCCCCGGTACCCACCGGCATGCCTCCCGGCCCCGGCAGGATCTCGGAATAGATGTAGATCAGATCCCGGATTTCCACCTCCAGCAGGATCTGCGGATGGTGGACATCCACCTTCAGGTTCGGGAGGGCATCCAGCAGCGCCTCCCCCAGATCCGCATTCACCTCCATGGAGTTCAGGGGATAGTTTTTCCGGTTCCTGCGGGCATTGACCTTAAAGGTCAGGGCCGCATCCCCGTACATCTCCCGGAAGTAGGAGACCACCGTCTCCCGCAGGGCCTGCTGCCCCTGATCCTCCACGGCCAGCACGGGACAGATCCCCACGATCCCGAAGATCTTCCCCAGGCAGTCCGTCACCTCATCAAAATCAAAGGCTCCCTGGCACTCCACATAGATCCGCCCCGGGGTCTTGCGAATGGAAAAACTGCCGCTGCACCGATCCAGCGCCCCCCGGATCCGCTCCACCAGCGCGTCCTCGAAGAGGTAGCGGTTTCTTCCCTTGATGCCGATCTCGGCATATTTGACGATAAATACATGAAACAGTTCTTTTTTCATCTTGCGGTAAATCTCCTGAGGATGGGTACCTGTTCCCGAAGGACCCGCAGGGTCTCTTCGAGTTCTTCCCGGGTGGTATGGACGGAAAAGGAAAAGCGGATGGAGGATTCCAGGATCTCTCCCGGCGCTCCCACCGCCTCCAGAGTAGCGGAGTGCTTCGCCTTATGGGAGGAGCAGGCGCTTCCCGCGGATACGTAGATCCCCCTGTCCTCCAGGGTATGCAGCAGCACTTCACTCCGGATCCCCGGAAAAGCGGCACCTACGATATGAGGGGCAAAGGCTCCCTGCCCGGGGTCCGTGACCCCGTTCACATGACAGTTTTCCATGCCCTGCAGCTCCCGGATGAAAAAGGAGCGAAGGTCAAAGAGCCGCCCGGTGTCCTCCTCCAGATGCTCATAAAGGATCCGGGATGCCTCCGCCAGTCCCGCGATCCCCGGCACGTTCTCCGTCCCGGAGCGCAGACCTCCCTGCTGCCCGCCGCCGTAGCTGATGGGCTTTAAGCGGACCCGGTCCGAGCAGTATAACAGGCCGATGCCCTTGGGGCCGTGGAGCTTATGCCCGCTGACGGAGAGCAGATCGATGCCGGTCTTTTTGGGTTTGATGGAAAACTTCCCAAAGCCCTGCACCGCATCCACATGAAAGTACGCCTCCGGGCATTTCTCCCTGATCAGACCCCCGATCGTTTCCAGGGGCTGCACCGTTCCGATCTCGTTGTTGGTATGCATGACGGAGACCAGGATGGTATCCTCCGTCAGCGCCTCCTGAAGGGCAGAAAGGGACACGGTGCCGTAAGCATCCACCGGCAGATATGTCACGCGAAAGCCCTGTTCCTCCAGGGCCTTCATGCTCTGCAAAACGGCGGGGTGCTCGATCCTTGTGGTGATCAGGTGCCTGCCGGCGCGATTTCTCGCGGCCGCGGTCCCCAGGATCGCCAGATTGTCACTCTCCGTCCCTCCCGAGGTAAAGAGGAGGTTTTTCTCCGCGCATCCCAGGATCCCGGACAGGATCTCCTTTGCGTCCCGGATCCGCTTTTCCGCCCGGATCCCCTTTCGGTGGAGGCTGGAGGGATTGCCGTAATCCTCCAGAAAGACCTCCTTCATCAGCTCCGCCACCTCGGGGAAGACCCCGGTGGTGGCGGAATTGTCCAGATAGATTTCTTTTTCCGAATTCATGGAGCCATCTCCGACTTTGTTTCGTCAATCACGTTTCGTCTGCGTCCGTCAAAAATCCCAGCCAGGCCAGGACCACCATTCCCGCGGTCTCGGTGCGAAGGATCCGGGGGCCCAAGGTGACGGGGCGGATCCCCAGGTCTTTGGCCAGGGACACTTCCGTTTCGTCAAAGCCCCCCTCGGGCCCGATGAGGATCGACACGGTCCCTGCCGTTTTCGCATGCTCCGAAAGCAGCGCTCTGGTGCCTTCCATCCCGCTCTCCAGCTCATAGGGGATCAGGGCCAGATCCGCCTGGGCAGCCTCCTTTGCCGCCTCCGCAAAGCTCATCACCGCTCCCACCTCCGGGATGATGGCGCGCTTACTCTGCTTGGCCGCCGCCTCCGCGATGGCCTGCCATCTGGCCTGCTTTGCCTGTGCCTTTTTGGGCTCCAACCTGACCACGCACCGTTTGGACGCCACCGGTACAAACCGGCAGGCCCCCAGCTCCGTGCATTTCTGGATCACGGTCTCCATCTTGTCCCCCTTGGGGAGGCACTGGTACAGGGTCACCTTCCCGGGGAGCTCGGACCGGGAATGCTTTACAAACCGCAGCTCGCAGCGCACTTCCTCCGCTCCGTATTCAGCCACCGCGCAGCGGTACTCATCCCCCTGTTCATCCCCCTGGGCCCGGACGATGAATTCCTCACCGGGCCGCATCCGGAGCACATTCTGAATATGATTGACATCCTCACCCCGGATCAGGACCACATGGGACGTTTCGTCGATCTGCTCCCGGGGGACAAAAAACTGATACATTCCTACTCTACCGCACCCGACGGCTTCTGCGCCGTCACACTGACCCATTCGCCCTGGGCCGTCACTTCCCGCACCCGCAGGCCTGCTGCCGTCACCGCATCCCGCACCATCTGCTCCCGCTCCGCCAGGATCCCGGAGGTGATGTAGATCCCGCCGGGCTTTAAGAACCGTGCCGCCACGGGGGTAAGCTCCACCAGCACCTCCGCCAGGATATTTGCGACGACGATGTCATATTTTCCGTATCCCACCTGCTGACGCACCGGTTCCTCGGTGATGACATTGCCGATGAGGATCTCAAAATCCGCGGGATCGATGCCGTTGGCCTCACAGTTTTCCGCCACTGCCACCGCCGCACAGGGGTCCAGATCCGTCCCCACCGCGTGCTTCGCCCCGAACATCAGGGACAGGATGGAGAGGATCCCGCTGCCCGTGCCGATGTCCAGGAGCTGTGTCTCGGAGGTCAGGAACTTCCGGAGCTGTCTGATGCACAGCTGGGTGGTGTCATGCATGCCGGTGCCGAAGGCCGTGCCCGGGTCGATGTGCAGCACCGTGCCCGCCTCTTCCGGGGATTCCACCTTTTCCCAGGAGGGGATCACCAGGATGTCGTCGATGCGGAACTGGTGGAAGTACTGCTTCCAGTTGTTGATCCAGTCCAGGTCCTCGGTTTCGGAGACCGTCACGGACCCCTCCCCGATGTCGACGGAAAACTCCCGCAGGCCCTCCAGCGCCTCCCGGATGGCACCGAGCCGCTCCTCCTTCAGGGCCTGTGCCTCGGCCTCCTCATCCGGCGCTTCCACGAAAAAGCTTAAGTATGCGATGCCGTCATCCTCCTCGGGCTCGGGGAGGATGTCCACGAACATCTGCTCCTTCTCCAGGGGCGTGAGGGGGATCTTGTCCTCGATCTGCGCACCCTCCAGGCCGATGTCATAGAGCTCGGAGATGACGATGTCTTCCGCCTCCGTTGTTGTTTTTACCGTAAACCTGATCCACTTCATAGCCGCATATCCTCTTATCCGTCAGTCTTTAAATGTTGTAATACCAGGTATCCCCCAGCTCCTTTTGTTTCTCGCCGCCGCCCCGGATGGAGAGCTCCTGGCTCTTGATGCTGACCCGGGCGCCGGGCTCCACGGATTCCGTGATAAAGACGTTGGACCCGATCACCGCATCATGGCCGATGACCGTGTCCCCGCCCAGAATGGAGGCTCCCGCGTAGATGGTCACCCGGTCCTCGATGGTGGGATGGCGCTTTTTGCCCCGCAGGGACTGTCCCCCTCTGGTGGAGAGGGCTCCGATGGTGACACCCTGATAGATCTTCACATTGTCCCCGATGATGGTAGTCTCTCCGATGACGATGCCGGTGCCGTGGTCGATAAAGAAATGTTTTCCCAGGGTCGCTCCGGGATGAATATCGATACCGGTGCGGCTGTGGGCGTATTCCGTCATCATCCGGGGGATGAGAGGCACCTTTAACAGGTACAGCTCATGGGCCAGTCTCGCAATGAGGATGGCCCGCAGTCCCGGATAGCTTAAGATGATCTCGCTCTTGTTAAAGGCTGCCGGGTCCCCTTCGAAAAAGGCTTCCACGTCCGACTCGATCATCTCCCGGACCGCTGGGAGCTTCAGCAGAAACTCCCGGCAGATCACATGGGCCGCCTCCTCCCGGGTGGCATAGTCCGCGCACTCGTACTCCGGGCTCTGGCTCAGGGCGATGGTGATCTGATTGTCCAGATGAAAGAGCACATCCTCGATCATCACCGTCAGCCGGCTGTTCTGGTTATAATATTGGTAGGACTTCTCCCGGAAGAATCCGGGGAAGACCATTTTGTTCAGCTTGTCGATGAGCCCCGTGACCACCTCTTTGTCCGGCTGGTCGCAGAGCTCGACGCAGTTGATGACACGGTCCGCTTTGTAATCCTCTAACAGCGTGGCAGTGATTTCTTCAAGTTCCGCTTTCCGGGTATTCTCCATCTGTCTCATCCTCCCCCTGCGCGGCGCGCGCCTGCTTTTCCGCGCGGTTCCGCTCTCTCAGTTCGGTAAAAAACTTCTTCAGGATATCGGCGGATTCCTCCGCCAGGATCCCTTCCGTCACCCGCACCTGATGATTGAACTCCGGGTTGTTCAAAAGATCCATCACCGAGCCCGCACAGCCGGATTTGGGGCTTTTGCAGCCGATGACCAGCTCCGGGATCCGGGCCTGGACCACCGCCCCTGCACACATCTGGCAGGGTTCCAGGGTGACGTACATGGTACAGCCCTCCAGCCGCCAGTCCCCCAGTGCTTTGCTGGCCTTTCGGATGGCCGTGATCTCCGCGTGGGACAGGGTGCTGTGGTCGGTGTTCCGGCGGTTGTATCCCCGGCCGATGATCCGCCCTTCATAGACGATGACACAGCCGATGGGGACCTCCCCCAGCCAAAAGGCCTTCTTTGCCTGCCTGAGGGCCTCTTTCATGTATTTTTCGTGGACCGAAGAGATTTCCGCCATGGATTTGACCTTTTGCGTCCGGTCGCATACAATATGCGCAGGATCACCCTATTTACTTTATCTGTGTAAACCCGATTTGTAAAGGATTTTCAGGAAAGGACCGAAACGGATACGCATGAATATGCCTTCTCTTCGCTTCTCTTTTGAACATCTCCCCCTGCCGGATACCGCGGCCATGCGACTCACCGCAAAGCTGGGTCTGGGATTTAACATCGGCAACTCCCTGGACTGCGTGGACACCCCCGGGAGCACCTCCTCCGGCCTGGGTTTCGAGACCCTCTGGGGAAATCCCCGCACCACTCCCGAGATGATCTGTGCCCTGCGGGATGCGGGCTTTGGCTCCATCCGCCTTCCGGTCTCCTGGCACAATCACGTCACCGGACCGGACCACCGCATCGATCCCGCCTGGATGGAACGGGTGCGGCAGATCGTGGAATACTGTCTGCATGAAGACCTCTATGTGGAGATCAACACCCACCATGATATCCGGGAGGACCTGATCTACCCGGACCTGGCCCATGAGGAGCAGTCTCTGAAGCTTCTGACGGATCTCTGGGAACAGATCGCGCCGGCCTTTCGCGATTATGATGCCCGGGTCATTTTTGAGCCCACCAACGAAGTGCGCCTTACCGGCACCCCCTTCGAGTGGTCCCCCGACCCGGCCGATCCCCACTGCCTGGAGGCCTTTGAAGTCATCGGCCGCATGAACCAGCGCTTCGTGGACATCGTCCGGGGAAGCGGCGGAAATAACCGCACCAGATTCCTCTCCATCCCGGGGTACTCCACCTCCGATCACGGCGCCATGGCGGAGCAGTTTGTCCTGCCAAAGGACCCGGCCAGCGAGAGGCTCTTCGTCTCCGTCCACAATTACACC
>JAFYFY010000249.1 GCA_017543485.1 Lachnospiraceae bacterium
CCATGGAATTTGTCAAAAGGGAAACCGCACACTCCGTCACCCCCGGCACCTGCCGGACGGCCTTTTCCACTCTGGCCTGACAGGCGGCGCAACTCATTCCCGTTACCAGGTACTGTTTCATCTTCGAACCGCTCTCCTTTTTTCAGATCTCCTGTGATAAGGCTCATGCGCTACGGCTGAAAGGGATTGTAGAACCTGCTGCCGTTTACGTAGGTCAGGGCGATGGAGGCCCCCAGGAGCAGCAGGCATACCAGCATGCACAGATAATCCGGTGCCCGGAATCTCTGTGCCATATACCAGGTTCTTTTTTTGTTCTTCCCGAAACACCGCAGCTCCATGGCATTGGAGATCACCTCGATCCGGTCCATGCTGCTCAGGATCAGCGGGATCAGGATGGCGGAGGCGGCCTTTAAGCGGCCGGTGAGGGAAGCCTTTTTGCTCAGCTCCACCCCTCTGGCCTGGGAGGCCTGGCTGATCTCATGGTACTGCTTCTGGATGTCCGGGATATAGCGAAGGGCCAGGGCCACGGCATAGGAGACCCGGTAGCTGACCCCGATGCGGCTTAAGGATGCCGCGAATTCGCTGGGATTGGTGGTGCACACAAAGAGCAGCACAAAGGGGATGGTGGCGAAATACTTCAGGATATAATTGAACTGGAAAAAGAGCTGTTCGGCAGTGGGGGCGAAATGCCCGCTGAAACCAAACAGATAGGTACAGGTCCCGTAGACCTGGGTCCCGTGCTGGGGAGAAAACAGATACACCAGCACCGTGTTTAACACCAGAAAGACCAATGTGAACCAGAGCATGAAGGACACGTCCCGGACGCCGATCCTGCCCACTGGGAAAAGAGCGATCCCCAGCACCGCCAGCAGGAGCAGCAGCCGGGTGTCATAGGTGGACATGGCCGCAAAGCTCCACAAAAGCAGGCAGACCAGCTTGGTGGCGCCGGTGAGCCGGTGGATGGGGGACTCTTTTTCGATGTAATTAAAAAGATTGATCATGCCCTCTCGTGTGCCCTCTCATAATCGATGAAGCTCTGCACGAATTCCGTGCCGTCCGGGGCACCGCACAGCTCTGCCAGATGATAGAGACTGGTCTCCTTCAGGCTGGCCCGCTCCACCACATCCCGGTCCGTCAGGACCCGGGCGCAGCTTTTGTCCGCGATGATCCGGCCCCCGGAAAAGACGATGGCCCGGTCCGCGTATTCCAGCATCAGGTGCATATCGTGGGTGATCATCACGATGGTGATCCCCCGCTGGTTCAGGCTTCTTAAAAACTCCATGATCCGGGTGTAGTTCCGGTAGTCCTGTCCCGCCGTGGGCTCGTCCAGGATCATCATCTCCGGCTCCAGCACCAGGATGGAACAGATGGTGACCCGTTTCTTCTGCCCGTAGCTTAAGGCTGAGATGGGCCAGTTTCGCATCCTGTACAGGCCGCAGATCTCCAGTGCCTTTTCCGTGCGGACCCTGACCTCCTCCTCCGGGACGCCCCGGAGCCTGAGCCCCATGGCCACCTCGTCATAGATCATCACCTTGGAGATCATCTGGTTGGGATTTTGCATCACATATCCCACATGCTCCGCCCGTTCCTTGATGGAGAGGGAGGTAAAGTCCCTGCCCCGGAACAGGATCTCCCCGGCGTCTTCCTTTTCCATCCCGCAGATCACCTTGGAAAAGGTGGATTTGCCGGCGCCGTTGGTGCCCACCACGGCCACCATCTCTCCCTCCCGGATGGAGACGGACAGGTCGCGTAGGGCCTTTCGGTGGCTTTTTTCGTAGGTAAAGGAGAGGTTCTTTACGGTGAGAAGCTCCGGCCGGGTCTCCTTCTCCCCCTTCCCCCGGTTTTCCAGGAAAAACCGCCGCACCTGTTCTTTTTCCCCCTCCGTCAGGCTCAGCTCCGGCAGGGAAGCGGGGTGCATCTCCTCCCGGATCTTTACCCCTGCGTATTTGAGGGCCGTAAGATACAGCGGCTCCCGGACGCCGCACTCAGAAAGGAGCGCTGAAGACAGCAAACGGTCCGGTGCGGTATCCGAGACGATGCGTCCCTCGTTCATGAGCACCACTCTGTCCACATACCGGTGGAGCACATCCTCTAAGCGGTGTTCGATGATGATCACCGCCGCGCCGGTTCTTTTTTGCAGCTCGTCAATAAGTTCGATGGCCTGCTTCCCCGTCTTCGGATCCAGGTTTGCCAGGGGCTCGTCAAACAAAAACAGATCCACGTCGCTGGCCATGACGCCCCCCACGGAGACTCTCTGGCGCTGTCCCCCGGAAAGCTCCGACGGCGCATGCCGCAGCACCTCCTCCAGATCCAGGATCTTCGCGATCTCCCGGACCCGGCCCTTCATCTCCTTCTGGGGCATGCAGTCGTTTTCCAGGGCAAAGGCCAGATCCTCCGCCACGGTCATCCCCACAAACTGGGCGTCGCTGTCCTGCAGCACCGTCCCCACGGTGTGGGAGATGTCAAAGAGGGACTGCTCCCCGGTCTCCCGTCCGCCGATCCGCACGGATCCGGTGATCTCTCCCTTGTAGGAAAAGGGGATCAGCCCGTTGATGAGGTTCGCGACAGTGGATTTGCCGCATCCGGAGGGGCCTGCGATGAGGACCTTCTCCCCCCTTCGAACCGTGAGATGAATAGTATAGAGCGTAGGTTTTGCCTGCGCTCTATACTGAAATCCCAAGTCATTGAATTCTACGATGACATCCGTCAATTCTCTTCCTCTAAGCTGCCCTTCTTCGGGATGGTTCTGGAATAGGCGACGCAGACCAGGGTACCCACCACAGCCGTGGCGATGATGTTGATGATGGCGCCGGTGACGCCCTGCAGGAAGACCTTATTTGCGGGCTCCTGGTACATCAGGATGTCCAGAACTGGTGCCACCACGATCCAGGCGACCACATGGGAGATGGCCTGTCCGATGTTAAAGGTGATGATGTCCTTGGTGCCGAACTGACCTTCCTCGATCTTCAGCTTGGAAGTCACCACACCCATAAGGCAGCCAAAGACCGCGGAGGCGATGACCCAGCTCCACCACACGCCCCAGCCGTAGCTGAAGTCGATGAAGAAGTGACCGATGAGTCCGGCCAGTGCTCCCGCGATGGGTCCGAACACGGCGGCCACAAAGGCCAGCAGTCCATACTGGATGGAGATGTTGGTATTGGGTACGGGGCTGGGAATGGCGACAAATCTCCCCAGCACAAAGAACAGCGCCGCACCGATGCCGATGGCTACAATGGTTTTCACCGAAAGCTTTTTCATGATCCGATCCTCCTGAATCTCATTTGTTTCCCCCGTAAACGAAGGGATTGGTATCACACACCGATGTATTTTATCATATTTCGGACGAAATGACCATCGGATCCCGGAGGTGCTCCAGCACCCAGGCAAAGGCCGCTGCCGTCCGCAGATCCGCATCCCGGAAGTGATTCCCCGGATTCCATTCCAGTGTGCATGGGATCCCCTGCTCCAAAAGGATCTCCTCCGTCTCCCGGATGCATGCTCCCACCCGGCTCATCACGGGATGTTTCGTTTTTTCCTCCCGGTCTCCCAGACTCAGGTACGCCGCATCGCAATTGATCCCGTGCTCCCTCAGATGGTCCGGAAAACCCGGGAACCAGACGGAAGGGGATGCCGCCGCGATGCCCCGGAACCGCCCCGTATGGCAGCCGGCCCACAGGGCAAAAAGCCCCGCCAGAGAGTAGCCTCCCAGCACAAACTGCCGCTTTCCCTCCCCCTGCAGCCCGTCGCAGATCTCCAGGATCCCTTCCAGGGTATCCCGGGCGCCGCCTCCGAATCCCCGGTCTCCGAAGACCGCCGGCGCTTCCCAGGGGGACAGGTCGTCATTCCAGTTTTGCACCGGGATCGCCAGGAGTCCGAAGGGGACCTTCGTCAGCTCCCGGACCCGGCCGATCTCCCGCTCCATCCCGGACAGGTCCGCACTGTCCACGGGCTGCAGCAGCAGGAGATCACTTTTCGGATCTCCGAATTCCAGATACTCTCTCATCATCGCATCCTTTTCGAGGGCGTTTTTCCCGCTTGCGCGCTTTCCCGCGGGTGTCCCTGCTCAAATGATATTTCCCCAATGAAAAATATGCAAGTTCCGGGTGCTCCGGAACCTGCATATTTCCATGTTTCCAGGTCTTAGAATTCTTTTCTCTTATAGAGGATCACGAAGGCCAGTCCGCACAGGAGTCCCCCGCAGCTCAGGGCGATCATCCAGTATCCGGTGGTCCCATCCGCCGCGGTGTCCGCAGCGGCATCTGCCGCAGCATCCGCCGTGGTGCCCGCGGTCCCGGCTTCGCCTCCCGGCTGTCCCTGGGGCATCTGTCCGCCCTGCATCCGGGTGTCTTCTCCGCTTTGTGCCGCATCACCGTCCTGGGCGCCGAACTCCGGCATCTCCCCGTCAAATTCGGGCATCTCACCGTCAAATTCGGGCATCTCACCGCCTTCCGGTCGCTCGCCGCCAAAGCCTCTGCCGCCCTGCATACCGCCCTGGCCGCCGCCAAAGCCGCCCTGCATGCCGCCCATCATGCCGCCGGACATGCCCTGCAGGCTCCCGCCGGTGACGGATACGGACTCCTGGGTGATCTCCGCGGTCTCGTCCCCGATGGTGAGAAGGTACGTCTCTCCCACTTCCATCTCGGGGCAGCTGATGTTGACGCTGGTAAAGGTGCACGCCGCTTCATAGGACAGAAGTTCTTTTCCGTCTGCGTCCGTGAGGGTGATCTGCGTCCCCGCATCTGCCGTGTCGGAGAGTCCGTAGAGGATGGCTGCCTGGGCAGAGGATGCGTCAAAGGCTTCCGCCATGGAGCTTCCGCCGCAGGCCACCACGGTGCCGCCGCTGATCTCACAGACGCCTCCGCTCTCACTGCCGTAGTCGATGGCACAGTTGGAGCCGTCTCCGTTTAAGCTGATCCGGATATTGCCTCCGGTGATGTAGATGCTTCCGTTGGAATCGAGTCCGTCCGCATCCCGCCCGGTGGGATTCACGATGAGGATGTCCCCACCGGAGATCCGGATGAAGCTCTCCTCCTGGGTATCTTCTGCCGTAGTGGTCTCTTTTCCCGTCGTCCCTGCCGCGGTGGTCTCCGCTCCGGCAGTCCCGGTTTCGGCGCTCTCCGCATCGGAGGATCCCGCCTGCTGCCATCCGCCGCCAAAGCCCCCCCGCATGCCAAATCCGAATCCGTCCGTGCTTCCGCCGTTGGCATTAAAGCCGTCATCCGTGGGATACACGCTGATGCTGCCCCCTTCCACGGTGATGTTTAACGCCTCGATCCCTTCATAGCAGTCGGTGATCAGCACCGTTCCTTCCGCCATATAGAAGGTGCCGTCGCAGTGGATCCCGTCGTCGGATGCGCTGATGGTCAGCTCTCCGCCGCCGATCCGGATGCTGTCGTTGGCGGTGATGCCGTCCTGGGCCGCGGTGATGGTGACGCTCCCTCCGGTCATGACGAAATCATCATTTGCCTCGATGCCGTGCTTGTATCCGGCCTCAATGGTCAGGTGTCCGCTTCCGTTGATGGTCAGGTCATCCTTTGCATAAATGGCGCCGTCGCATCCGTTTTCCTGTGCTTCCTCACTGTAGCTGCTGCCGGAGGTAAAGCTGTTTTCGCTCCCCTGCGCCAGGGTGAGGAACACCTTGTCCGCCTGCTCCACCACGAAACAGGCTCCGTCGGAGCAGTTTACCGTTACGCCGTTTAACAGGATCCAGACCTTGGAACCGCTCTCGGCGCTGACCAGGATCTGTCCCTCCGTCAGCTCGCCGCTCAGCACATACCATCCCGCCTGGGCGATGATGAGGTCCCCGTCGTAAAAGTAGGCGCCGCCCCCGGAGATGCTCCCGGTATCCCCCTTCAGGGTAATAAGCGCCGCATCCGAGGCATCCCAGTCCCCCGCCAGATCATTGGCCGTAAAGTACGTATTTCCTTCCTGACTCTCCGCATCCTCATCCACGATCTTTTCCATCCCCATGGCCTCTCCGTTCATAAAGAGCGTCGTCAGAAGGACGGTAAAGATCGTGATGCCGATACAGATCAGATTGATGTTTTTTCTGCTGATCATCCCATGTAATCTCCGTTGTAGCTCACCAGAACCGCGCTCTCCACACCCTGCATCTGCGCCAGTTCGTTGATAAATGCCGTGCTCTCATCCTGCAGGCGGATGTCCAGATTCATCTCGATGAGGCCCTTGCTCACGGTCTTGCTCTTGACGCCGCACTTTTTCACCTTGCCGTCCAGGAAGGAGACCGCCTCTTTTTCCGCCTTTTCATCCTCGCAGCGAAGCACCAGGATATAAGGGTTCACGTAGGTCTTTTTGTTTGCGAAGAGGATCAGGATGATGCCGATGACGATGCTTCCGAAGACCGCCAGCGGGATCATGCCTGCTGCCAGCACGATGCCCACGGCGATGGACCAGAACAGGAAGGCGATCTCCAGGGGCTCCTTGATGGCGGTACGGAAACGCACGATGGACAGGGCACCGACCATACCTAAGGACAGGACCACATTGCTGGTGACTGCCAGGATCACCAGGGTGGTGATCATGGACAGGGCCAC
>JAFYFY010000033.1 GCA_017543485.1 Lachnospiraceae bacterium
GGGTATTACAGCCTCTATGAGCCCAGGGCCAGAGTGCTCCACTACGGAAGCGCCTCCACGGGCTCCCGTTATAATGAAAAGAAAGTCCTGTTTTCCGCCGCCAACAACATCTATGTCATCTACAAGAATATGCCTGTGCTGCAGATCCTGTTGAACCTGCCTCTTTTGCTGGCGGGCTTCGGGATCAAGACCGTCTTTTTCCTGAAAAAGGGACTGGGATCGGCCTATCTGAAGGGGCTGGCAGGCGGCTTTCGAAAGAGTCTGAAGGCCTCTCGTCTGGGGAAGGGCAAGAAGGTCCCCTTCCGGGTCGGGAATCTCCCTGCCTATCTGTGGATCCAGGTGCTTCTCTGGGCCAATTGCTTCCGGATTTCCTTAAAATAAACTTAAGAATTACTTGTCGAATCTTCATTGCACTTTCTGTAATAAAATTGTAACATTTATTCTATGATCAAGGATAACCAGAAAATCCTGAACAGAATCATGGTCCTGATCGATGCTGTCATTGTGGGAGCTTCTTTCCTGCTGGCGTATCTGATCAAGTTCTATGTATTTGAACGGGAACCCGGGGTCGGCGTCCTGCCCATCGAAAGCTATGTGCGGGTGCTGCCCATCGTGGTACCCGGGTATCTTCTGGTTTATCATTTTTGCCAGGTCTATACACCGAGACGGACGGGGAAGCCCCGGTACGAGCTCTGGGACGTGATCCGGGCAAATACGGTGGGCGTGCTGGCGCTGGTGATCTTTCTCTACGTCATCATCCACGAGAGCAACTACGCCCGTTCCGTGATCGGAATCTCCTACATCCTGAACATTTTCTTCTGCGGCCTGTACCGGATCGTCCTGCGAAGGGCCCTTCGGAGCATCCGCAGCAAGGGATACAATCTGAAGCACGTGCTTCTGGTGGGATATTCCCGGGCAGCGGAAAACTATATGGACCGTCTTCGGGAGAATCCCCAGTGGGGCTATCATGTGATGGGCGTCCTGGATGACCACGTCCCCGTGGGGGCTTCCTACCACGGCACGGAGGTGATCGGAACCCTTTCCATGCTGGAGGAACTCACCGCCCAGCACAGTCTGGACGAGATCGTTCTGACCCTGCCCCTGGAGGATTATGAGAAGCTGGAAGAACTGGTGGCTACCTGCGAGAAATTCGGGATCCATACAAAATTCGTCCCGGATTACAACAGCGTGATCCCCTCGAAGCCCTACACCGAAGATTTGGATGGACTTCCCGTCATCAACATCCGGTATGTGCCCCTGACCAACACGGGAAATATCTTTTTGAAGAGAGCCTTTGACATCCTCCTGAGCTTTGTGGGGATCATCGTCACTTCGCCCATTCTGCTGGCCTGCGCCCTGGCGGTGCGGCTTTCCGGAAAGGGTCCCGTGATCTTCAGACAGGAGCGGGTGGGTCTGCATAACCGGACCTTTCGGATGTACAAGTTCCGCACCATGGAGGTGCAGGACGAAAAGGAGGAGAGCACCGGCTGGACGGTGCGAAACGATCCCCGGGTCACGAAGGTGGGACGGTTTCTTCGAAAGACCAGCCTGGATGAGCTTCCCCAGCTCTTTAACATCTTAAAAGGGGATATGAGCCTGGTGGGACCCAGACCGGAACGGCCGCAGTTTGTGGAGAAGTTCATGGAGGAGATCCCGCATTACAATGTGAAGCACCAGGTGCGCCCCGGGCTGACGGGATGGGCCCAGGTGAACGGACTGCGGGGGGATACCTCCATCCGCAAGCGCGTGGAGTATGACATCTTTTATATTGAAAACTGGACCCTGACCTTTGACCTGAAGATCATACTGATGACATTTTTCACAGGGTTTATCAACAAAAACGCTTATTAGTTTAGAAGGGAGTTTTTATGGCAGGCAGAAAGACCGGCAATGAGGGAGGAACGATCCGCAGCGGTGCCGAGAAGGCGAGAGCGCGGAACAAGCGCAAACTGATCCTGTTTGTGTTTGAACTGTTGGTGATCGTGGTGATGATCGTCATCCTCTATTTTGTGATGAGGGAGACGGAAGAGACGGAGGGACCGATTTACGCCAGCACCCAGGATCTGACTCCCGCTGATCTGGGAATCTCGGAACAGGTACAGGAGCGGCTTCGGGAGCAGGGAGGCGCCATTCAGACCTCGGAAGACGGAACGGTGACCACCAGCACCAAGTATCTGAACCTGGCATTCTTTGGCATTGATGCCCTGAGCACCAAAAGCTCCGACCTTCTCAGCGGATACCGAAGCGATTCCATCATGATCGCCAGCATCAACACGGAAACAGGTGAGGTGAAGCTGGTGAGCGTCTACCGGGACACCTACCTGAACATCGGAAACAATACGTACAACAAGTGCAACTCTGCCTATGCCAAGGGCGGTGCGGTGCAGGCCGTCTCCATGCTCAACAGCAATCTGGATCTGGACATCACCAACTGGGTAGCCGTCAGCTACAAGGCACTTGTGACGGCCATCAATGATCTGGGCGGCGTCTACATCGATGTGGACTCTGCGGAGCTGGAGCACATCAACAACTATCAGATCTCCATCGCCCAGGCTATGAAGCTAAACGAGAGCAGCATCACCCCTGTGAGCACCACCGGCTATCAGCTGTTAAACGGACTGCAGGCGGCGGCCTACTGCCGGATCCGCTATACCGCGGGAGATGACTACAAGCGGGCCGAAAGGCAGCGGGAGGTGGTAAAGGCCATGACGGATCAGGCCAAATCCAGGGATTTCACCACCCTGTCCAATACCTTCACGGATGTGATCAACTACACCTACACCAGTCTGGACTCCGACACCATTCTGGCCCTTTTGAAGAACATCACGAAATACACCATCGTGGATGAGAACGGGATCCCCCAGGAGAGCATGCGCACCGGCGCAAAGCTTCCCGCAAAGGGAGACTGTGTCATCCCGAAGAACCTTGAGCAGAATGTGGTATGGCTCCACGCCTTCCTGTTCGGGGAGGAAAACTACGTGCCCAGCAGCACGGTGAAATCCTACTCCAGCAAGATCGCGTCGGACGCATCGGCTTATATCGGGAATTAACATGAATCTGGATGTGATCATTCCGGTCTATCGGCCGGACGAAAAACTGATGCGGCTTCTGGAGGGCCTGCGAACCCAGACCAGACTGCCGCAAAAGGTACTCCTGATCAATACGGATGAGGCACTGTTTCAGGAATGCATGAGATCCCTGGGAGTCTCCGAGGAGGAGCTCTCCCGGGGATTTCCCGAATTTGAGCTCCTTCACATCGAACAGAAGGAGTTCGATCACGGGGGGACCAGGCGCCGCGCCGTCCGCAGGACCCATTCCGAGATCTTTGTCATGATGACCCAGGATGCGATCCCTGCCAATGATCATCTGCTGGAGAACCTGGTCTGGCCGCTGCAGGATGACAAGAGCCCTTACGGGCGTGTGGCTGTGTCCTATGCCAGGCAGCTTCCCGGGGAGGATTCCGGGATCTTCGAGCGCTTCTCCAGAAACTTTAACTATCCGGACCGCTCCGTGACCAAGACCTCCCGCAGTCTGGAGAGCCTGGGGGTGAAGACCTTCTTTTGCTCTGATGTCTGTGCTGCCTACAGGCGGGATGCCTATGAGCGCCTGGGCGGGTTTGTCCGCAAGACCATCTTTAATGAAGATATGATCTTTGCCGCTGCGGCCATCAAAGCGGGGTATTCCATCCGCTACGAGGCTTCCGCACAGGTGATCCATGCACATGATTACACGAATCGGCAGCAGCTTCGCCGCAACTTCGATCTCGGGGTCTCCCAGGCCCAGCATCCGGAGGTGTTTGCAGAGGTCTCTTCCGAATCCGAGGGCAAAAAGCTGGTGGCGGAGGCCACGAGACATCTTTTGCGGGAGCGGAAGATCTATCTGCTTCCGAAATTCTACCTGCAGTGCTTCAGTAAGTATGCCGGCTTCTGGCTGGGGAAGCGCTATGCGTCCCTGCCGAAGAAGTGGGTCAGGAAACTGACCGCCAGCCCGTGGTATTGGTAGAAACTGTCGGTCCTCGGGCAGCGGAAGCGTTGCCAGAACCGCATATCGCCCGCGTGGGGGCGTCCCCATAAGTCAAAGTCATCGCCCACGAGGTAGCGTCCCTATAAGCATCCCCCTCCGGTCTGCCCGATTTCACAAATTCACAATAAAGCGAACACAATTTGAACACAATTCCCGTATATATTGATACTCACAAAAGGATAAATCCCACACAGGAGGTGAGTGATATGTACGAAAACGGAATTTACCAGAACACGACGTATTCCCCGATCCCGCCGGAACCGGAGAAAAAGACCCCGGAGCAGGGGAAAAAGCCCGGGTTCTTTGCCAAGGTCCTGACCAGCATCTGCCTGGGACTTCTCTTCGGGCTTTTCGCAGGACTCGGCTTCTACACCGTCTCCCGCTACACCGGAGCACTGACGGACAGCACCCAGCCTGCGGATACGGCCCAGGCGCAGCAGACCGTGCAGACCGCGCAGACCGCTGCCGCCTCCAGCCTGACGGCGGATGCAAATACCACGGCAGCCATCACAAAGCTGACCACCGGCGAGTCCGAAGCCATCAAGAATGTGGTGACGAAGGTGATGCCCTCCATGGTCTCCATCACGGAACGCTATACCGCAAAGTATGAGTACGGATTCTTCGGACAGGCCTACACCCAGGAAGCGGAGGGATCCGGATCCGGGATCCTCATCGGCGAGACCGACACCGAGTATCTCATCGTCACCAACAACCATGTGGTCAGCGCGGCGGAATCCCTGGAAGTCACCTTTGTGAACGACGAGACGGTAGAGGCCAACATCAAGGGAACCGATCCTGGCAGAGATCTGGCCATCATTGCCGTCCAGAAGAGCGCCGTGGATGCGGATACCGCAGCGGCCATCAGCCTGGCGACGCTGGGTGACAGTGATCAGCTGGAGCTGGGCGAGTCCGTGGTGGCCATCGGCAACGCACTGGGCTACGGACAGTCCGTGACCAACGGCATCATCAGCGCCCTGAACCGGGAAGTGACCACGGAGGACGGCAACACCAACACCTTTATCCAGACCAACGCAGCCATCAACCCCGGCAACAGCGGCGGTGCGCTCCTGAATATGAACGGAGAGGTCATTGGCATCAACTCCAACAAGATCGGCGGCAGTGCCGTGGAGGGCATGGGATATGCCATCCCCATCTCTTCCGTAAAGGACATCATCGCGGACCTGATGCAGAAAGAGACCCTGATCCGTGTGGCGGAGGATGAAGTCGGATACATCGGCATCTCCCTGCAGGCCATCGATGCCACCATGGCGCAGCATTTTGCAATGCCTCAGGGCATCTACGTGGTCAGCGTTCTGGACGAGGGCGGTGCCAAGGATGCCGGCCTGCAGAAGGGCGATGTGATCACCGAATTCGACGGCCACAAGCTGGACTCCTACTCCACTCTGGAGAACCTGCTGAACTACTATGCGGCCGGTACCACCGTCGAGATCACCTATGAGCGCCAGGATGAGACAGGCGCCTATGTGGAGCACACCACAAACCTGACTCTGGGACATCGCCCGGAGGGCAATTAAAGCTCCGGAAGACCCGAATTCATTGAAACCCGGAAACCGATGTGTTATTCTGTAAGTGAGCATCGGTTTCCGGGTTTTTTTCGTATGTGAAGACCGGATCTTCCGGAAACCTGCCCGGAGGAAGAAATGAGAGATCCGAGACCAAAGCGTATCAGTCTGCTTTTACCCCTGACCCTTTTTGCCGCAGCTTTTCTGCTGCTGCAGCCGGCCTTTTGCCTGCATGTATCCGCTCAGATGAGAGATACGCAGGTGGATGCTTTCGTGTGCAGGATGTACAGATATGTGCTGGGGCGGGAGCCGGATGCCGAGGGCAGAGCCTATTGGACGGACAGGCTCCTTAGCTACGAAGGGGACGGCGCGAACCTGGCGTACGGGTTTTTCCGCAGCAGGGAATTTCAGGCCAGGGAGATCACAAACGACGGGTATCTGCGGATCCTGTACCGAACCTTTTTCGACCGGGAACCGGACCGGGAGGGATACGACCACTGGAGCTACCGTCTGGACTTCGGTATGTCCAGAAATCTGGTCCTGTGCAGTTTTGTCAACTCCGACGAGTTTACGGCTCTGTGCGGCACCTACGGCATCACCCGCGGGTACATGTACCAGGACGGTGAACCCCTGAGCTCGCAGGTATCCCCGTTTATCAAGCGCCTGTATGAAAATGTCCTGGGACGGACCCCGGATACGGAGGGGATCCAGTACTGGACCGAACAGATCGCCACAGGCGCCCTGACGCCGGAAAAGGTGTCCCTTGAGTTCTTCCATTCTCCGGAATTCCTTGGGGCAGGTCTGCAGGATCCGGATTTTGTGGATGTGCTGTACCGGACCTTCCTGAGCAGAGAGCCGGACCGGGACGGAAAGCTTTACTGGATGTCCATCCTGGCGGAGGGTCGTTCCAGGGATGATGTGATCCGGGGATTCAGCGGCTCCCGGGAGTTTCAGAGGCTTCTGCGCCATCTGAATGTGGATCCTCAGTCCCATATCCCTCAGACGACGGAGACGGACGCGGAAGAGTCCGAGCGGTCCAGGCTGTATTACAAGATCTTTTCCGCCTACGGCGTGACGAAGGACAAATATCTGTTTACCTATGACCAGATCGAGATGTCCGTGGCAGCTGCCATCAAGGACTATATGGACCCGGGACTGCTGAACCGGCAGGTCTATATCTCTCTGGCGATGTGCGGCGGGATCTCCTTTGAGGATACGGTCTATCTGTTTACCCATCCCGGGGTCCGGGAGAAGCCCTTCCGGGATATCGGGAACTATTATGTCCCCGTGGAGCTGAAGCGATATACGAAAGACCAGCTCTTTGCCAGCGGGTACGGTCCCACCTTCCGCTATATGTATGACAACAAGGTCCTGGACCGGCGCATCTACGAAGGGGAGACCATGTGGATGGTGCGCTTCTTTGATCCCTACGGGATCATCGAGGAGGATCACAGCTATCTGGATGTCTATCAGGCCTCCGGAAGGCATGGCACCTATTATGACATGTGCGAGTTTTTCCGGCCCTACCCGAACGCGGATCTGACCTCCCATATGGTGTTTGTCACGGACGCGAGGCTGCGGCAGCTCCTGCCCTTCTGGGAGAACAGCGGCTATCTGGGGTATTATGATTCCTACGATGTGATCTACGACGGGTACTGGACGCCTTAAAGAAGCGAAAAAAACTGCCGAAGGCGTTAGTCCTTCGGCAGCTGAAAGGGATTTCCCAGTCTGAAGTTTTCTTCTTTTTCGGCAGGGATCTCCTCCCGGCGCTTCCATTTTTCGTAGTCCTCCGCCCGAAGGTCCTTGATGGTCATCTCCCTGGTCTGGGAGTCCAGATCCTCCAGCCCCAGGACTTCCTTCATCTTGTTGATGATCCTGCTGCGGACCAGGTCCGCCAGCTCCCGGGAGTTCATGGAGGCGTAGGTCTCCGGCTGGATGGGCTCCAGAAAATGGACCTGGGTGGTCACCTTCCGGATGGAGTTGAGTTCAAAGGGCTTGTAGGAGTCGATGAGGACCACGGGGACCACGGGGCATTTCGACTGCATCGCCGGCTTAAAGGCCCCCGGCATAAATTCCTGGACATTGTTCCGGTTGTGGAAGTACCCGCCTTCGGGAAAGAGGATCCATCTGCGGCCCCGCTTCACTTCGTCGCGGATGCGGATCATATCCTGCACCTGACCCCGCATGTCGGACTTGTCCAGCCGGACACCGCTGGTAAGATCCAGGATCTCATTCACCAGAGGAAGTCTGGATCTGGTGGCGTCCATGACCACCGTCAGCGGCTTCTTGTGGGCGTAGATGATGCCGATGGCATCGTAGCGGCCCTGGTGGTTCGGGTACATGATGTAGCCGCCCTCCTCTGGCAGGTTTTCCAGACCGAAGATCTTTGTACGGATCCGGGCGTTGATCATCACCTGACGGCATACCCTGCGGACGACCCGGTAGCACTGGTCCTCCGTGTAATGATTCCGATGCCGGTACATGAAACGCATCTTTGTGATGTAGTAGATGATGAACGGGATCGATATGATGATCACATAATAAAATCGCAGCATATCAGTCTCCGGCGCAGCGCGCCCAAAACAGCATTTTCCTCATTCTATCACAGACAAAGGTCTGAGGTCAAAGGAGAACGAATGGACAAGAAAACATTGCGCAGCGATGCCAGGCGGATCCTGCTGTGTACCATCGCGGGACTGATCATCGCAGTGAATCTGCGGACCTTCATTCATACCGGAGAACTGATCCCCGCGGGCTTCTCCGGGGTGACTCTTCTGCTGCAGACTGTTTTTCGCACCTTTTTTCACATTGAGCTTCCCTACAGCCCCGTCTACATTCTGATGAATCTGTTTCCCATCATCATCAGCTTCCGGAAGATCGGCAAAAAATATACCATCTATTCCTGCGTGGTCATCATCCTGGGCAGTATCCTGACGGACCTTCTTCCGGCCTATATCATCACCTATGATATCCTGCTGATCAGTGTCTTCGGCGGACTGGTGAACGGCTTTGCCATCGCTCTGTGCCTCTATGCGGGGGCCACCAGCGGCGGGACCGATTTTATTGCGATCTATTTTTCCGAGCATCACAATGTGGACGCCTGGGACTACGTAATGTATTTCAACGCCCTGGTGCTCCTCATCGACGGAGCCCTCTTCGGATGGGACAAGGCGCTCTATTCCATCATCTTCCAGTTTGTCTCCACCCAGGTGATCAAGGCCATGTACAAGCACTACCAGAAGCATACGCTTTTTGTGGTCACGGACAAGCCCGCCCAGATCGCTGCCCTCATCAACCGGGAGACCATGCACGGCTCCACGGAGATCGACGTCAAGGGGACCTACCAGGGGACCCCCCGCCAGATGATCTATTCCGTCATCGACACGGACGAGCTCAAGCACGTGGTCCGGCAGATCCGGGAGGCGGATCCGGAGGCTTTCGTGAATGTGGTGAAGACGGATTCTCTGGCCGGAAAGTTCCATATGCGCCCGAAAGACTGAAAAGCCGCCCTTTCGGCTTGAAAACACCGCCGGAAAAGGGTAAAATAGTACAATAGTTGTAGTGTAACCTGATGCGGAGAGCCCTGCTGGGAGGAACGACAGCTTTGAAATCCGGAAAGACAAAATATTCTCTGGGTAACAAGATCCGATCGCTGGTGATCCTCACGGTGATCCTGGTGGCGGGTGCCATGCTGGCCACGGCCTTTATCATCTACGGTATGCGCATGGAGCAGCACTACAAGCAGTGGTCGGAGGACATCGCCGGCACCATCGCGGCGCATTTGGACGGAGATCTGTACGAGCAGCTGGAGAAGACCTTTGAGACCGAAGAATTCCGGCAGCTTCGGGTGGTGGCGGAAGCCGCGGACAACGGAGACATGGTGCTGGACTACCTGGAGGAGCGGGGGCTGAAGGACGCCTATCTTCAGGAGTATGACTACCTGGGACGCATAATGGAGACCATGCACTATGTGAA
>JAFYFY010000250.1 GCA_017543485.1 Lachnospiraceae bacterium
AAACAGGACCTCGCCTTTTGCCTTTACCGGAAACAAATTCGAGTTCCGCTCCCTGGGCTCCTCCAACAGCATCGCCTGCTGCAACATCATGCTGAACGCGGCCGTGGCGGAGAGCCTGAAGCAGTATGCGGACAGACTCGAGGGTGCGGCGGATTTCGAATCGGAGCTCCACAGCCTCATCAAAGAGACGATTGCAAAGCATGAGCGGATCCTCTTTAACGGAAACGGCTACACCGACGAGTGGGTGAAGGAAGCCACCGAAGTCCGGGGACTTTTAAACCTCCGTACCACAGCGGATGCCATGCCCTATCTGCTGCATGAAAAGAACCGCCGGATGCTGACGGCCCACAAGGTCTTCACCGAGACCGAGCTGGAGTCCAGATGCGAGATCATGCTGGAGAACTACTGCAAGACCGTGAACATCGAGGGACTCACCATGGTGGATATGGTGCGGAAAAACTACCTCCCCGCCATCGAGCAGAACCTCTACAGCCTGGCCAAGGCCACATCCCTGATGAAGTCCGTGAGTGACAGCGTCAAGTGCGAGTATGAGATCTCCACCTTAAACCGGCTCTCGGAGCTGACGGATGAGATCCTGCGGCATGTGGAGGATCTGGAGGAAGCCCTCCGGTCTCTGAAGGAGTGCAGCGATATCACGGCGACCTCCGCAGCCGTCCGAGATGAGGTGCTTCCAAAGATGGAAGCCCTCCGGAAGTACGTGGACGAGGCAGAGATGCTCTCCAGCGAGAAGTGCTGGCCCTTCCCGAGCTACGGAAAGCTGCTTTTCAGTGTTTATTAACCGGAACGGAACCGGATTTTTGCATGACCATCCCACAAAGGCGTGGAAGGAAAGCGCCTTTGCGGGATGGATTTTTATTTGAGGAGGAAGAAAAAATGACGAGTGAACTATTGGAAGCTGTAGACAGCGAGCTCTTTGGCGTATGGTTTCTCATCGGTGCCGCGCTGGTGTTCTGGATGCAGGCAGGATTTGCCATGGTGGAATCCGGCTTTGCCAGGGCGAAGAACGCCGGAAACATTCTGATGAAGAACCTGATGGATTTTTGTATCGGCTGTGTGGTCTTTATCTTCATCGGCTTCGGACTCCTTCTGGGAGAAGATGTGATGGGCCTCATCGGAAAACCGGGGTTTGACATCTTCTCCGGTTACGGCAGCTTTGACTGGTCCAACTTTATCTTCAACCTGGTCTTTTGCGCCACCACGGCTACCATCGTTTCCGGGGCCATGGCGGAGCGGACGAAATTCCTCAGCTACTGTGTGTACTCCGCCGTGATCTCCGCCCTGATCTATCCTGTGGAGGCGCACTGGATCTGGGGCGGCGGCTGGCTGGCACAGATGGGCTTTCATGATTTCGCCGGTTCCTGTGCCATCCATATGGTAGGCGGGATCGCAGCTCTCATCGGTGCCATCATGGTGGGTCCCAGGATCGGAAAATTCGAGAAGGACAGCACCGGAAAGGTCACCAAAGTCAATGCCTTCCCGGGACACAACATCGTCATCGGCGCTCTGGGAGTCTTCATCCTGTGGCTGGGCTGGTACGGCTTTAACGGAGCCGCCTGCACCTCCGTGGACCAGCTGGCCTCCGTCTTTGTCACCACCACCATCGCGCCCTCCATCGCCACCGTGGTGTGCATGATCTTTACCTGGATCAAATACGGCAAGCCCGATGTGTCCATGTGCCTGAACGCCTCTCTGGCGGGTCTGGTGGCCATCACCGCCCCCTGTGATGTGACGGACGCTTTCGGTGCCATCGTCATCGGTGCCGTGGCAGGTCTCCTGGTCTGCTTCGGCGTCTGGTTTCTGGATTATAAGCTTCATATCGACGATCCCGTGGGTGCCGTGGCGGTGCACATGATGAACGGCATCTGGGGTACCATCGCGGTGGGTCTGTTTGCCACCACCTCCGCTCCCGGAAATGATACGCTGGTGGGTCTGTTCTACGGCGGCGGATTCTCCCTGCTGGGGATCCAGCTTCTGGGATTTGCGTCCGTGGCATGCTGGACGGTGCTTCTCATGGTGCTGACCTTTACGGTGATCAGAATGATCTTTGGACTGCGGGTCACGGAGGAGGAAGAGATCGAAGGTCTGGATGTGAAGGAACACGGACTGGCTTCCGCCTATGCGGGCTTTTCCATCGTGGATATGAGCAGCGCCATGATGAGCGTGAACGAGAACACCAGCCTGGGGGTCAGCGAGTACGAGAAGGCCAGCGAAGCACAAAAGAACGCGGCGGTGCCCGTGGTAAATGCCTCTGCCGTTACGGCAGGCACCAGCCTGGAGTCCGGTATGCACAAGGTGGTGATCATCACCAAGCTCTCCAGGTATGATTCCATCAAGCGGGCCCTGAACGAGCTGGGGGTCACGGGCATCACCGTCACCCAGGTCACCGGGTGCGGGATCCAGAAGGGATCTTCCCAGATGTACCGCGGTGTCGAGATGGATATGACCCTGCTTCCGAAGATCAAGCTGGAAGTGGTGGTCAGCAGGATCCCCGTGGAGCGGGTGATCGAAGCGGCGAAAAAGACCCTCTACACCGGCAAGATCGGCGACGGCAAGATCTTCGTCTATCCCGTCAGCAAGGTGGTGAAGATCCGCACCGGCGAGGAGGATTTCGACGCGCTGCAGGATGTGGAGTAAAACCTGAGACTTGGTTCGGAGCGGGCGCCCGGGAAGGGGTGCCCGCTTTCCGTGCGTGAGGGAGGAGCATATGACTAACAGGTCGGAAAATGAAGTGCAGGACGCGGGGATGAGCGGGATGGAAAAGCTCCATGAGGAATGCGGGGTGTTTGGCATCTTTGCCCCGGAGGGAGAACAGGTGGCAAAGGAGGTGTACTACGGACTCACCGCCCTGCAGCACAGGGGACAGGAGTCTGCCGGGATCAGTGTCTGCGACACCTCCGGGCCGAAAGGGAATCTGCGAACGAAAAAGGGCATGGGCTTGGTGAGCGAAGTCATCGCTCCCCGGGACCTTTCAGAGCTCCCGGGGAATCTGGGAGTCGGCCATGTCCGTTACTCCACCACCGGCGGCAGCATCCCGGAAAATGCCCAGCCCATCGCCATGAATTACATCAAAGGGACCCTGGCCCTGGTCCACAACGGGAACCTGACCAATGCGCAGGAGCTAAAGGAGCGGCAGATGCTGCGGGGGCAGGCTCATGTCACCACCTCGGACACGGAAGTGCTGGCCTATGAGATCATCAGCGAGCGGGTAAAGACCGGCTCCATCGAGGAGGCGGTGCGAAATGCCATGGGCAGGTTAAAGGGCGGCTATGCGGTATTGGTGATGAGTCCCAGAAAGCTCATCGCGGTCCGGGATCCCTTCGGGATCAAACCCCTGGTACTGGGAAAGCGGGAGGACACCTACATCCTGGCATCCGAAAGCGCCGCCATCAGTGCCGTGGGGGGGACGCTCCTTCGGGATGTGCGGCCCGGGGAGATCCTCACGGTGACGGAAGGGGGCATCGACAGCGACCTGTCCATGTGCCGAAATACGGAAGCTCATTGCATTTTTGAGTATATCTATTTCGCCCGGAGCGATTCCGTCATCGACGGCATCGAGGTCCGGCAGGCGAGATTTCGCGCAGGGGAGGCGCTCTGCGCGGCGGACGGAGATCCCGGCTTTGCCGATCTGGTGTGCGGGGTCCCGGACTCCGGTCTCATCGCCGCGGAAGGGTATGCCCATGCATCCGGCCTGCCCTTTGCCATCGCCTTTCAGAAAAACAGCTACATCGGCCGAAGCTTTATCAAACCCACGGCAAAGGAGCGGCAGGAAGCGGTGCACCTAAAGCTCAGCGTTTTAAAGTCCGTGGTGAAGGGAAAGCGCATCGTCCTCATCGACGACTCCATCGTCCGGGGGACCACCATGCGCCAGATCATCGAGATGCTGCGCGCTGCCGGGGCACGGGAGGTGCATGTGCGCATCAGCTCCCCGCCCTTTCTCTATCCCTGCTACTACGGCACGGATGTTCCCTCCTCGGGGCAGCTCATCGCCTCACAGCACACGCCGGAGCAGATCCGGGAGACCATCGGTGCGGACTCTCTTCGCTATCTGGCGCTGACGGATCTTCGGCAGATGGTGGGGGATCTGCCGCTTTGTGCGGCCTGCTTTGACAACCGGTATCCGGTGTGAGGGTTCATCAACGTCAGCGTTCTTCTCAGCCAAAAAACAGTTGACACCGCCCCCTCCCCGGAAGTAAGATGTGCACAGAAAAAAGCAATGGCGCTTTCGGCTGACAGCCGAAGGCGCCTTTTTTAACAGGAGGCCTTATATGGCAAAGATCAATCGGAACTACTTAAAGCTCCCGGGGAGCTATCTGTTTTCCACCATCGGAAAGAAGGTCCGGGAATATGCGGCGGCTCACCCGGAGGCGGAGATCATCCGCCTGGGGATCGGAGATGTGACCCAGCCCCTGGCCCCGGCAGTGATCGCAGCGCTCCACAGCGCGGTGGAGGAGATGGGACAGGCGGACACCTTCCGGGGATACGCACCGGACCTGGGGTATGAATTCCTGCGAAAGGCCATCGCTGACTATGATTACGGCCGGATTGGATGCAGCATCTCTCCGGAGGAGATCTTCGTCTCCGACGGCGCCAAGTGTGACTGCGGGAATATCCAGGAGATCTTCGATACGGACAGCCGCATCGCCGTCTGTGATCCCGTATATCCCGTGTATGTGGATTCCAATGTCATGGCGGGCCGCACCGGGGAGTACGACGCGGATCTTCAGCGCTTCCGGGATGTGATCTATATGCCCTGTACGGAGGAAAACGGCTTTGCCCCGGAATTCCCCGAAGAGGTGCCGGACCTGATCTACCTGTGCTTCCCCAACAACCCCACCGGGGCCGTCATCACCCGGGAGGCCCTGCAGGGATGGGTGGATTACGCAAACAAAAACGGCGCCGTGATCCTGTACGACGCCGCCTATGAGGCCTATATCTCCGAGGAAAACGTTCCTCACAGCATTTATGAATGTGACGGCGCCGAAACCTGCGCCATCGAGTTTCGCTCCTTCTCCAAGACCGCGGGCTTTACGGGTCTTCGGCTGGGCTATACGGTGATCCCCATGGCCCTGACCCTGGAGGGGGTCCGGCTCCATGATCTGTGGGCGAGACGGCACGGCACCAAGTATAACGGCGCCCCCTACATCGTCCAGCGGGCGGGAGAAGCCATCTACAGCCCGGAGGGAAGATCCCAGATCACCGGACAGATCGCGTATTACATGGAGAACGCAAAGCTCATCCGGGAGGGGCTTCGGGAAGCGGGATATACCGCATCCGGCGGCGTGAACGCTCCCTATATCTGGATGAAGACCCCGGATGGCCTCAGCAGCTGGGAGTTCTTTGACTTCCTGCTGGAAAATGCAAATGTGGTGGGTACCCCGGGTGTGGGCTTCGGCCCCCACGGAGAAGGGTACTTCCGGCTCACGGCCTTCGGCAGCAGGGAAAACACCCTCCGGGCCATGGAGCGGATCCGGCATCTGTAAGAGCAGCCATTTCCGACAGGTGTGTCATGCGTATCTTACCAGGTCGCAGAAGCCCCGGTATGCGGCGAAAAACCCTTCCCCGTCCTGTTGCAGGAAGGAAAGGTCACCGTCCTTGGCCGCAGCCTCATGGCGTTTCGCGCGCTCGCTTAAGGCCGGGTATCCAATGGTAGCCATCAGTCCCTTCACCGCATGGGCGGTGTAGGCATAATCCTTCAGATCCCCGGCAGCCAGGGCAGTGCGCATGGTTTCGATGTCCCCGTCGCACTCTTCGGCGATGTCATGCAGCACCTCCCGGAGAAGGGACTCTTCTCCCCCGGTGTTTCGAAGCGCCGTCTCCGGGTCCAGCCCCTCCACGGAGGACAGGACCTCCCGAAGGGTCTTCGGCTCCGCCTTTTTGTCCTCCTGATCTGCCGGTCGGATCTTTTCCGCCGGCAGATATTTTTTCACGGTGCGCTCCAGCACCGCGGGGTCGATAGGCTTGGTCAGATAGTCCGAAAATCCCGCATCCAGATACAGCTGCCTGCTGCCCGCCACGGCATTTGCCGTCAGCACCACAGCCGGAACGCTTCTGTTTTCCGTCTCTCCCCCCCGGATCCGCTTCAGGGTCTCGATCCCGTCCATCTCCGGCATCATGTGATCCAACAGGATCAGATCATACATCTTCTCCCTGCACCGCTCCAGAGCCCCCGCGCCGCTGTCGCAGGTGTCCGGTTCGATCCCGGCGCGCTTTAACAGAAGCCGCACCAGCTTCAGGTTGGAGGAATTGTCATCCACCACCAGCAGCCTTGCATCCGGCGCCTGATAATCGCAGCCCTTCACGCTGCCCGGGTCCGCCTCACTGCGCTCCATAAAGTCTTCCCGCAGGGGCACTTCCTCCGAGATCCCCACCGGGATCCGGACGAAGAACTCCGATCCTTCTCCCAGGGCGCTGCTGACCCGGATCTCGCCCCCCATGGCGTCCAGGATCCGCTTGACGATGGCCAGTCCCAGACCGGTGCCTTCGATGGTTCCGTTCTTTTTCAGATCCGCTCTGGTGAAGGCTTCAAACAGGTGCTTCTGCCCCTCTTCGCTGATGCCGCGGCCGGTGTCCCGGACGCTGAAGGTAAGCAAAAAAGTGCCGTCCGGCTGCGCTTCTCCCCCCACGGTCAGGATCACGCTTCCGATGTCCGTGTATTTGATGGCATTTCCTATGAGGTTGATGAGGATCTGCCGGATCCGGAATTCATCGGAGATCTGGCCGTCCGGCACCCACTCTGTGATGACGGTGCGAAGCTGCAGGTTCTTTTCCCCCGCCCGTTCCTTCAGCATGGGCATGATCCCGGAGAGCAGCTCGGAGAGATGATAGGGCGCGCTCCCGATCTCCATCTTTCCTGCTTCGATCTTGGAAAAATCCAGCACATCGTTGACCAGCATCAGAAGCATCTGACCGGAGCTTTTCACGCTCTTTGCGTATTCTTCGATGCCGGGATCCCGATTTTCCCGCAGGATCATCTCGTTCATCCCCAGGACCGCATTGATGGGGGTCCGGATCTCATGGGACATGCTGGCCAGGAACCGGGTCTTGGCCTCCGACAGATCCATGGCCCGGATGGCCTCCTCCCGAACCTTCTTCAGATCGTGCATCTGCTGGATGACGGACAGGGTCAGCATAAAGGCCAGCCCCCCCAGCATCGGGATGTCATCCTGCATGATGGGGATGAAATTCAGGATCACGATCTCGGAGATGCAGCAGATCAGAAAGCCCGCAAACCCCACTGCCATGTAGGCATATTCCTTCGCCCTGCCCCGGAGGGTATCGGCGATGAGGACCCCCATGCTGATCAGCACCTGGACTCCCAGGATGAGGTCCATGTACAGCAGGGCATCGGGGAAGAGAAAGACTCCCGTAAAATGCAGGGTGGGCCAGATGAGGGCATTGGCCAGTCCGATGAGCAGGACGATCTCCATCACCCTGCGGTAGCGTCCGCGCTGGAGCGCATCCACATAAAAGATGAGATTAAAGGGCATCAGCAGACAAAGAAGATAGTTTACGATCCCGTCGATATGATAGCTGCCGTAGGCAAAGGGATAGAGATAGGAATTGGTGATGAGCCATGCGGAGATCACCAGGATCGCCATGGCTCCGTAGAGCATTTCGATGCGCTGTCTGTAGCGGATCCGCATGGCGATGCTGATGAGGACGATGACAAAGGAAAAGATGAACAGGATCTCGGAGAGCATGAAGGAAAGCCCGTACCGGTTCATCAAAAATGCATAGATCCCGGGATAGGTGGCCACCAGGGCATCCTGATACACAGCCCCCCGTCTGGTGGTGCCGATGCGGGAGAGGGTAATGGACTTGCCGGCGTCCGCGGGGGAAAGAGGCGTCAGCATATAAAACCGCTTGACGCATCCTCCGGGCAGCCGGATGTCTCTGGACGCGATAAAGTCCTTCCGAAGCTCACCGTCTATATAGACGGCTGCATCCCCTCCCACCACGACACAAAAATACATCCCCTCCCGAAGCTCTCCGGGAAGCTGCGAGGTCATGGTGAAGGTGCCGGTGACGTACCCCTCGTTCCGGTAGGAACTGCCCGCAGGCAGGGTCCTTCCGTCCGGGGTTTCCATCGTCCACGCATCCATCATGATGTGTCCTTCGGCCGGAACGGGCTTTTCCCCGAATTTCGAGCTGTAGACAGCCAGGATGATCAGGATGGCCAGCAGATACAGGACAAAGAAGGGCTTAAAGGCATTCACCAGTTTTTCGGATTGTTTCATCTTTCTCTCCCGGATACCGGCGGGGCTTTCGAAGCAGTCTTTCGCTTCGCCGCGGCTCACATCAGTATACTATAGAGCGCCGGTGTGTGGAAGAGAATCACGCTTTCTTCTTTTTCTCGTAATCCTCCAGAGCCGAGCGGATGGCCTCCTCCGCCAGCACGGAGCAGTGCATCTTATAGTCCGGCAGTCCGTCCAGCGCTTCCGCCACGGCCTGGTTGGTCAGCTTCATGGCATCCGCCACGGGTTTTCCCTTGATGAGCTCCGTGGCCATGGAGCTGGAGGCGATGGCGCTGCCGCATCCGAAGGTCTCAAACTTCACATCCTCGATGATGTCGTCCGAGATCTTCAGGTACATCTTCATGATATCCCCGCATTTGGCGTTTCCCACTTCTCCCACGCCGTCCGCGTCCTCGATGACTCCCACATTCCGGGGGTTCCGAAAATGGTCCATCACTTTTTCACTGTATAAAGCCATTTTGATCTCCTTTCCCGATCACAGAATAAAGCTGCTCTTCCCGCTCATCAGGTCCCGCCACACCGGGGAGAAGCTTCTCAGGTATTCCACGGTCTCCGCCACCGACCGGATGATGGTCTCCACCTCCTCATCGGTGATGTCCTCTCCGATGGTGAGCCGAAGGGACCCGTGGGCCACGTCATGGACTCTTCCGATGGCCAGGAGCACATGGCTCGGATCCAGGGATCCGGAGGTGCAGGCGCTTCCCGAGGAGGCCTGGATGCCCTTGTCGTCTAAAAGCAGCAGCAGGGATTCTCCTTCGATCCCTTCAAAGCAAAAGCTCACATTTCCCGGAAGCCTGCGGACCGCATCGCCGTTTAAGGCGCTGTGAGGGATCGCCCCAAGGCCCGCGATGAGCCTGTCCCGCTTTGATGTGAGATACTCCGCATTTCTCTCCATGGACTGCGATGCTTCCTGCAGGGCCTTTGCCATGGATGCGATGCCCGGGAGATTTTCGGTCCCCGCCCGTTTTCCTCTCTCCTGGGCGCCGCCCTCGATGAGACTGGTCAGCAGGGTCCCTTTTCTCGCATAGAGAAACCCTACCCCCTTGGGTCCGTGGAATTTGTGGGCCGAGGCGGAGAGCAGATCGATGTTCTCCGCTTCCACATCGATGGGCAGATGCCCCACGGCCTGGACCGCATCCGTGTGGAACAAAACTCCCCGCTCCCGGCAGATGGCTCCGATCTCCCGGATGGGCTGGATGGTGCCGATCTCGTTGTTTGCGTACATGATGGTCACCAGGCAGGTATCCTCCCGGATGGCCCGGGCCACCTCCTCCGGCCGCACCAGCCCGTCCTCGTGGACGTCCAAAAGGGTGACCTCAAAGCCCTGTTTCTTCAGTTTCTCCAGGGTGTGCAAAACGGCATGATGCTCAAAGGCGGAGGAGAGGATATGCTTTTTCCCCTTCCGCTCCCCCAGGGCCGCTGCCGACAGGATGGCCTGGTTGTCCGCTTCGCTCCCGCCGGAGGTGAAGGTGATCTCCCGGGGACCTGCCCCGATGACCGCTGCGATATCCTCCCGGGCTTTCTCCAGGACTTCCTTCGCCCTCTGCCCGATGCTGTAGAGGCTGGAGGGATTTCCGTAGGTCTCCTTTGCCAGGGTGACAAAGGTGTCCAGCGCGCCGTCGCTCATTCTGGTTGTGGCCGCATTGTCTGCATAGATCATAATGATGACTCCTTTCTGATGTGTCCCCCATTATATTCCTATTCACCTACCGTGTCAATGGGTGATAAAAGAGAAAGAAACGGGACGATGTCTCCACCGTCCCGCGCCGGCTTCCCGCCTATCTTCTGCCCGATCGCCTGTCGTTTCGGCCTTTGTAATAGGCCTCTTTCTCCTGATACATCAGGCCGTCCGCCCGGTCCCGGACAGCGGACCGGCTTTGGGTCTCCTCCGTCTCGTACACCGCCCCGAAGGAAGCGCTCCTTCCCCTGGAGCTCACCAGCATCCGGGCCCTCTGCACCATCTTTTCAAAGGCATCCCGTTCAGTCCTCGGCACATAGGCTGCAAATTCGTCTCCGCCGATGCGGTATACATTCTCCGATCCGAAGGCATCCACCAGAGACTCTGCCACATCGATGATCATCTGGTCTCCGGCCTCATGACCGTGGGTATCGTTCTCGATCTTCAGCCCGTTGATATCCACCATGACAAAGCCGTAGGGTGCGATCTGTCTTTCCTCCGACTCAAACTCCACCAGGGAGCGGCGGTTCTTCACGCCGGTAAGGGAGTCCGTGTAGCTCTTTCGCAAAAGATCCCGCTTTTCGTTCCGCTGCCGGATCAGATCGGTGACAAAGTAAGAGGTGAGCCAGATGATCCTTGCGGCCTCTTCGCATTTCTCCGCAGGGGCATCATCCACCCCCAGAAGACCCACCAGCTCTCCCCCCACTTCCAGGGGGCCCACCACCATCCGGCTCACGCCCACCCGCTTCATCAGGGAATACAGCAGGGGATTGCGCTGTCTCGTCTGCTCCGTGGTCTCGATGATCAGCTTGTGCTCCTTCATGAATTCGTCATACAGGGGCTCGATGAGTCCGTCCACCGGCAGGTCGTGATAGTCCGTGGACAGGGGTTCCGGCGCGTCCTCACGGAACCACTCATAGGTGTTGTGGAAGGTTCCGTCGTTGCGGTTTTCAAAGATGTAGGTGTGGTCGGCGCCGAATTCTCTGCCCAGATATTCGATGGCGGAACGGATACTGACATCCGGATCACCGGAAGATACCGCAAACTGCAGCATCCGGTTGATAAAGCGCTCCTGCCTGACGGCAGTCCGTTCTCCGCTCACCACCTTCATCACCTGCAGCGACATCATGACAAAGAAGATGCAAAAGCCCGCCCGGACAAAGGGGCCCCTTCCGATGACACTGCGCACACCGAAAAGATACACGGAAAAATCCACCAGCACACTAAAGACCAGGATGCAGAATCCGGTGAGGAAGTATCCCTTTTCACCGGCGATCTTGTTGGTCCTGCAATAGACCGAATCGCTGTAGAGCATCCAACCCACCAGACCGAACTCTGCCAGATAATAGACCACCAGCACCGGGATCAGCGCCGCCATATCCGTTCCGAAGGTATAGCGCATGGTCAGGAAAAAGGCCGCATCCACCACCACCATCATCAGGGAGATGCCCAGAAAATCTTTCCGGCGCTCTCTGGTGATGGAATAGAGAAATACGTTAAGGGGAAGGACCCACAGGTGCATGAAGACATAGTCCACCGTGCGGGAAAAGATCACGGCATTCGCCACCAGGCGAAGGAGTCCGGTATCATTTACCAGCCAGATGCCGACGAAGACCGCAAAGAACCCAAGGGAAAGCAGAGGAAGCTTTTGTCTCCACTGTTTCAGGAGCAGAGCAGACAGAAGAAGCAAAATGCCGATGGTCACGATCCCCACGGAGACGAAGAAGGGCAGGAGCTGTCCCTTCACCAGTCTGCTGCGATAGGCCTCGGGGGATTCCACGGAGATCATGCGGATCCGGCCGCCGTGTCCGTCCCGGAAGGCTGCGCTCAGTTCGATCCGAACAGTCTTCCCCGCCATCTCCGGAGTCAGATCGATCAGATGATAAGCCACCCCGTATCCGTATCCCGTCAGGTTCGGAGCCTGTTCATAGGCGTACACCTGCGCATCATCGATGAACACCTGCAGGACCGCATTGGCGGCGATAAAGCAGATTGCCTCGTCATAGGAAAGCTGCGCAGGAAGCGTCCTGGTAAAGACCGCGCTGCCGCCGTAATCCTCGGTCACCACCTTGTCCAGGTCCACCAGAACCCCGCGACTGTCCTTCCAACAGGCGGAATAATCGGACACCGCCTGTCGCTGGCTCTCAAAGAAGGCCGCATTGCAGATCATGGCCACTGTCAGAAGGATCGAGATCACCGTGCCCAGGACCACCCGCGGTCTGACCGTTTGATTGATCGCTTTTTTGATCGTATCTGTCATCTTTCCTCCGTTCGGAAAAGAGCGTGGGAGATGATTTTACCATGATTTCGGATACGGAACAAGCATCAGAGCTTCAGATCCCCGTCCTTCACCCATCCGAGACGACGGACACCCATATGGATCAGGGGGGTGATCACCGCGGGCAGCACAAAGGAGATCATCAAAAGGCCGATCCAGTCGAAGGCTGTGATGGCATCCTTTGTCCCCAGGGCCACGTCCTGGACCCAGCCGGTATAGACGCCGATCTGTCCCACCAGCCCGCAGGTGCCCATGCCGGCGGAGACCGGTGCGCCGTTCATGCGAAGACGGAACAGGCAGGTGGCGATGGGACCGGTGATGGCGCTGGTCAGGATGGGTGCGATCCAGACTCTGGGATTTTTCACGATATTGCCCATCTGGAGCATGGAGGTTCCGATGCCCTGTGAGATGAGACCGCCCCACTTGTTTTCTTTAAAGGAGATCACGGCAAAGCCAATCATCTGGGCGCAGCACCCGGCCACAGCCGCGCCTGCTGCCAGGCCCGTGAGTCCGAAGGCCGCACAGATGGCGGCGGAGGAGATGGGAAGCGTCAGCGCCATCCCCACCAGCACGGAGACCAGGATCCCCATCAGGAAGGGCTGCAGCTCCGTGGCCCACATGATGAGATTCCCCACCCACATGGCCGCTTTTCCCAGCGGGGGCGCGATGAGCCAGGACAGGAAGATCCCGGACCCGATGGTCACCAGCGGGGTCACCAGGATATCCACCTTCGTCTCCTTGGAGATCATCTTCCCCAGCTCCGCGGAGAGGATTGCGATAAAGAGCACGGCCAGAGGGCCTCCTGCTCCGCCCAGCGCATTGGCAGCAAAGCCCACGGTGATCATGGAAAACAGCACCAGGGGCGGGCATTTTAAGGCATATCCGATGGCCACTGCCATGGCAGGGCCACTCATGGCCGTCGCCAGTCCCCCCACGGTATATTCGGTACCGGCGATGGTGGCCACGGTCTTTGTCAGAAACGGAACGTGAAACTGGGTGCCGATGGTGTTGATGATGGTGCCGATGAGCAGGGAGCAGAACAGACCCTGGGCCATGGCCCCCAGCGCATCGATGCCGTAGCGCTTCAGGGAGATCTCAATGTCTTTTCTCTTCAGAAATTCTTTCATGATATCCGTACCTTTCCGTGTGGCTTTGATACCCCATTCTACCAGATCTGACGCCCTTTTTCATCCGGGATGCCGCTCTTTCTGTAGAAATAGGAGTTCACCTGGTCACACCACTCTCTGGCGTTTGCCAGCTGTCTTTCGAACCGCTCCCGGACGTTCTCAAACACTTCTTCATCCACTCTGCCCTTTAAGGACTCCCACTTCGCAGCCAGCTGCTGCGCCTCTTCATAGCCCTCAAAATGCGTATCGTAAATGTGCTGGATCACGGTCTTTCCGCTGTGCAGCACATGGGTGTAGGGCAGATGATGGAAGAACAGCACCAGCTCGTCCGGGCATTTCTCCGGGGAGTTGTAGACGGAGGCATTGGGCTCGTGATACTGGAGGGCATAACCGGTACCCTTGTCCGTCCGGTCCACGCCGATCCCCAGGTGATCCGCTCTGTGGTAAGTCCCCCATCTGTCATATTCATATCCGTCCACGCTGCATCCGTAGTGGGTGGCAGGCTGCACCATCCATCCGATGCCCAGGGGACTGGTGTATCTTTCGTAGATCTCCCGGGAGGGCAGCAGGATCTCCAGGATGGTCCGTACCACCTCATCCTCCTGAGAGAGGGTCATCCGCACAAACTCCTCCGCGATCTGCTCCGAAGACAGGGAGGTATCAAAGGCCAGGCGGCCGAAGCCAAAGAGGTTCGCCCCTGCCAGGTAGTTCCCGGTCCAGTTGAAGTCGTTTCCGGTGTTGGTCACGGCCGCGATGCCGGAATATCTGCTGCCGAAGGTCTCTCCGCTGATGATATCCGCCACCGTATCGGGCCCCTGGCAGCAGAACGTGTGAAAGCCCAGGATCTCCCGAAACTCGGGGATCAGGTAGCATACATCGATCTGATGCCCGGTGTACTCCTGGGCGATCTGCACCTCCAGCATCTGATTGGTTTTGGTGAGGCCCCCCAGAAGCGGCGAAACAGGCTCCCGGATCTGGAAGTCCATGGGGCCGTTCTTGATCTGCAGGATCACATTGTCGTGGTAGTCCCCGTCCATGGGCTTGAAATTGTCATATCCCGCCCGGGCGCGGTCCGTCTTCCGGTCCCGCCAGTCCTGTCTGCAGTTGTAGACAAAGCACCGCCAGATGATGATCCCGCCGTACTCCTTGGCGATGTCCGCCAGCATGTTGGCGCCGTCCGCCTGAGTCCGCCCGTAGGTGAAGGGGCCGGGACGGCCCTCCGAGTCCGCCTTCACCAGGAATCCTCTCAGCGTGGGGATCTTTGTAAAGACCTCCGCCATCTTGTCCTTCCACCAGGCGATGACCTCTTCGTCCAGGGGATCCGCGCTGCGAAGGCCCCCGATCTCAATGGTGGAAGCATAGTTCAGGCTTAAGAAAAGCCGGATGCCGTAATCCGCAAAGATCTCCCCCAGCCGGGCCAGCTTTTCGAAATACCGGTCGGTGATCATGTAGGAAGCCGCGTCCTTCACGTTCACATTGTTGATCACCACGGCATTGATGCCCACGGAGGCGATGAGCCTTGCATAGTCCACGGTGCGCTCATCCAGCACGATCTCATTGTCCACATAAAAGAACGACTTCCCGGAGTAGCCCCGCTCGATGCTCCCGTCCATATTGTCCCAGTGGTTCAGCATCCTTAAGGGGTTGGAGGGACGCAGGGTCTTGCCGGCGGCATAGGTTTCCCGGATGTCCCCCTCGCAGGCCACGGTCCGAAGGACGTCACAGACGCCGTAAAAGATTCCCGCGCCGCTTTTGGACGAGATGGTGAGTCCTTCCCCTTCCAGAGAGACCCTCACGGTCTCCCGGTCCAGGATCTGCGCTCCGCTCTGAGCAGGGGGCTGCTCTTCGGCGGCTCCGAAGGTGATCTCAGGGGTGATCTCCAGCATGGACTGCAGGCCGGTCTGCAGCTCCTTTACAGCCGACCGCAGGACCCGGTCCGATCCCGGCACGCCGGACAGGCGGATCTTTTTCAGGCAGTCCGTGCCCTTTGTCCGGGTTCTTTTTCCGTAACCGATCCACAGCTCCGCATAGTTTTTCATGGATATCCTCCTTTGACAGCACCGGTTTTTTGTTCCGGGATCACGCTTTTTTCATTATATGTCATTTTCCGGGATTTTGGCATTCCTTTGTGATACACTTATGTAGAATTGCTTTCATGCGCAGCATGTCAGAATCGTGAAAAGGAGCGGCTTCCATGGAATTTTGCATCGATCTGATCCTGATCTTTTACAGTTTTTCCTTCCTGGGATGGTGTATCGAGGTCATCCTGAAATACCGGCAGTTCGGCCGGTTCATCAACCGGGGCTTTCTCATGGGACCCTGGCTTCCCATCTACGGAGCGGGGGCCGGTCTGGTGACGCTGGCGGTATCCGGTCTGGCCCCCGTGGAGTCCGGCATCGGGACCACCTTTGTCATCTCCTTCTTCGTCTGCGGATTCATCGAGTATATGACCAGCTTCGTCATGGAAAAAAGGTTTCATGCCAGGTGGTGGGATTACAGCCAGCGGCCCATGAACCTGCACGGCAGAGTCTGGATCGGCAACCTGCTTTTGTTCGGGATCGGCGGGGTCGCGGTCATCCATCTGGCGAACCCTTTCCTGTACGGGCTGTTTCACCGGATCAGCCTGCCTGCCAGAGAGATCATCGCCGCGGTGCTCTCTCTCCTCTTCCTCACCGACTACGTCATTTCGCACTTTGTCCTGAAGCTGGTGAAGATCGGCGTCGAATCCAGCGAAGCGGACAATACGGAAGCCATCGGCAGGGATGTGCAGATGCTCTTAAAAGACCGGTCCGTGTTCCATCAAAGATTTGCGGATGCCTACCCTGAGGTGATCTATCGTACGGACCGGGTGCTGGCCCGCATGGAACAGCTCCGCCTGGAGACGGAGCGGCTTCGCGTGGAAGCGGAGCGCCAGCTTCAGGCCGGCAAAGAGCAGCTGAAGAAGAACCTGGAGCCCACCGGCTCCATCAAAACCGATCTCATCGAAAAACAGGCGCAGCTCATCGAGCTGCTCTATGACGATCACACCGCGGCGCCCCAGGTCCGGGCGCTGATGCGGGAGATCGAGAGCGAACAGGCCCGGCTGGAGAAGCGGATCATCCGGTGACCGAAACCCTGATCGCCGTCAGCGTCCTCATCGCCGCCGGGTGCCTGCTCTTTTTCCGGGAGAAGAAATGGCTCTGACCACGTCCCGGATCTACAGTACGGTCCGGGAGATCAGGGCCGCATCGTTTCTGCCGCCCCGGTAGTCGCTGCCGGTCTTGGCGATGACAAACAGATATCTCGGGTCGCCATAGTAGGTCAGCTTATAGTGACTCCCATCCTCCGAGATCTGAAACCCGAAATCCGTGAGGGCCTGGCGCAGCGCCCCGTTCATGCTTTTGTACCCGCTCAGAAGGACCTTGATCTTTTCCGCGCGCTTCTCGGACAGCCGCCGGTACTCATTGGCCTCCAGGAGATCATCGATCACATGCGCCCTTCTGGTCTCGTCTCCCACCGTCTTTCTGCAGTCCGTCAGGATCGAAAGGAGAAGATCCCGGATCTCATCCGGATAAAACTCCCGCTCATCCCCGCTGTACAGGATGGGAGGGCGCTCCTGTCTGCGGCACCGCTCCCGCAGCCCTTCATTCTCGGCAGTCAGGGCATTGTTGGTGTTTGTGAGCTCCCGGATCTGCCGCTCCATCCGGTCAAAATCATCCTCCAGGCTCTCCAGCATCTCGTCGGATTCCGACTGAGCCTTTTCCTTTTCCGCTTCCGCCAGGCTCCGCATCCTTTTCTGCTCGCTCAGGCTCTGCTGCAGGATCTCGCTGTTTACGCCCTGCCAGGTGTGCAGTCGCTCCGGGAGCCGGATCAGCGCCTGTCTGGTCACCGCCTCCACGATCTGATCAATGAAGGTGCCGTCTTTATCCCGGAAATACCGGCACTTCATATATCTGTGGAGCCGCTCGCTGCGGGACTGCAGGAAGTACAGACCGATCTGTCCGTCATGCTCGTATTTGGATCCGTAGTTTTCACAGATCTCCCGGGAAAGCGCCCGGGTATCCTCCACCAGGACATGGGCGGCGCCCTTTAGCTTGTGGGCCAGAAGAACCGCATCCACCGGCAGCTCCCCGTCCGGAAGCCGGGTGATGTAGACAATGGGCAGGGCGTACCAGATCCGCCCCTTTAAGATCCCCAGAAGGAGTTCCCGGTCCTCGCCTGTCACAATGCGGGGCCGGTAATCCACCGAAAGATCGCCGTCCGCTTCCAGATATCCGCCGGTGATCAGGGTCTTGATGTAGTACGGCGTGGAAAAGTCCTCCTGGAAGATCGGGCTGTTCTCCAGATAGCTCCTCTCCAGCCGCACACTGACGGTATGCGCCGCAAAGTCCGCGATATAATCCGTATCCCATACCGCCCCGTCATCCGCTCTTTTTTCATATCTGGCGGCATAAATCCGCTCCTTTGGCAGATGCGCAAACTGCAAAGACCGGCCTTCCTCTCCGAATCCAGCATTCCAGTCCCCCTTCCAGCAGATCCCGCCGATCCGGTTTTCCTCATGCGGGATGGATGTGTTCCACTCCAGGATCGTCCGGGCAAACTCCTCGGGGGTAAAGGTCTCTTTGGTTTTCAGAACAGTGGAAAACAGGATCATCCGTCTCTTCCTCCCGGTTTTTTCGGATCAGAGCAGGCCTTCCAGCACGGACCCTTCCGTCCAGAGATACCGCGCATGGATGCAGGCGTCTGCCGTCTCTTCGTCCATCTTTGCTTTTTTCACATATTCCTGCCACTTCTCCTGCCAGGTCCCGCCTCCCGCAAACGCGCGCCCCTTCCGGACAAAGTCCGCGATCTCAAAAGCGGTGTCCCTGTCGTTTCCGGCCTTCACCAGTCTCCGAAACAGCTCTTCTCTGGAGTAGAAGGGGTATTCCAGAAAGGCAGGATCCATGTTGCTGAGCCTGCGGCAGGCGTCCCGGACGACCCGGGAGAGCTCTGCCCGCTCCGGGTTTTGCTCCTGCCGCATCGCATCCATGCAAAGAAGCGGGATCCGCAAAAGACCAAGCTTCTCCACCGCTTCATAGTCCGCATAAAAGCCCCTTTGCCCGTCTTTCAGCGTCACCAGGTGCTCCGGATAATCCTCCGGGTTTTTCCCCTCCGGGAAAAGGAGCAGCCCTGTCCGAAGAAGCTCCGTCCCGTTTTCGGAAACCTGTCCCTCCTGCACCCCGGGCATCACCGGCACCTCCGGCAGAAGCTCCCGGATCAGCCGAAATGCCGCCTCAAAGAAGGCGGAAGAGACCGCGTATTCCGTGTAGAGGGCCTTGTCTCCGTGGACATGCCAGACGAAGCGCTCATCCAGGGAAAACCCTCTCCCCCGCATCCTTTTTCCGCACACCGGGCACGCCGCCTCCGGGGCCTCGGATCCGTATGCCGGGTCCGGAATGCGCCGGTAATGACCGCACCCCTCGCAGTAATAATATGCCTCGTTGGGATCCGTCCCGCTCTTTCCCAGAAGCCAGAGAAGGATGGAATCCGCAGCCGTCCCCCGGATCCGCAGGGGCTCTCCCAGCCTGCCCGCCTCCGCCGCCAGCACCAGGTGCAGGTATACCGTCTCCGTGCTCCCGGTGCGGCGCATCGCCTCGTATTCCCATTCCACCCGGTCCCGGATCTCGTCCGGCACGCCGGCGCCGTACAGCTCCTCCAGCCGCTCCCTGCAGGCTGTGCGGATCTTTTCCGCGATCACTTCTTCCTCAAAAAACATCTCCTGCTCCTTTCAAAAAGGTGACAGAGGGACAGTCCCTCTGTCATCTTTTGTGACAGGGGGACTGTCCCCCTGTCACCTAGCCTCCGGCCTGCCGGCCAGGTCATTGATCACTTCCCCCGCAAGGATGAGTCCCGCCACGGAAGGGACAAACGCCGTGGATCCGGGAATGCTTCTCCGGCCCGGTGCTTTTTCCTCCGGCCCGCTCCCGGCGGCACCTTCCTCTGCGGCCCCATCCTCCAATGGCGTCAGGGGCTTTTCCCGGGAATAGACCACCTTCAGGGATCGGATCCCTCTTTTTTTGCATTCATGCCGCATCACCCTGGCCAGGGGACAGCCGGAGGTCTCGTAGATGTCGGCGACTTCAAAGAGCGCGGGGTTTACCTTATTTCCCGCCCCCATGGAAGAGATGACAGGAACCCCTGCCTCTCTCGCTTTTTCGATGATGGAGAGCTTTCCGGTGACGGTATCGATGGCATCCACCACATAGTCGTACTCCCGAAAATCAAAAAGGTCCCGGGTCTCCGGCAGAAAAAAGATCGGGTAGGTTCGGACCTCGCAGGCAGGATTGATATCCCGCACCCGCTCCTTTGCCGCATCTACCTTGTACTGTCCCAGCGTCCTGTGGGTGGCGATGATCTGCCGGTTGAGATTGGAAAGGCACACCCTGTCGCTGTCGATGAGGTCCAGAGCACCGATCCCGCTCCTGGCCAGGGCTTCCACCACATAGCCCCCCACCCCGCCGATGCCGAATACCGCCACACGGCAGGAGGAGAGGCGTTTCATCGCCTCCGGTCCATACAGCAATTCCATTCTCGAAAACTGACCAGACATGCCTTTTTACGTCCCCCAACATCCCTTTCGGGTTTATCCTAGCGCCACGTCCAGCGCCATCATCAGGCTAAAGCCCACGGCAAAGCAGATAACGCCGATATTGGAATGCTCCCCTGCGGACATCTCCGGGATCAGCTCTTCCACCACCACATACAGCATGGCCCCTGCCGCAAAGGACAGGAGATACGGCATGGCGGGGACCACCAGGCTGGCCACCAGAACGGTGAGGGCACCGAATACCGGCTCCACAGCCCCCGAGAGGACGCCGAGGCCAAAGGCCTTCGGTTTGCTCTTTCCCTCAGCGAAAAGGGGCATGGAGATGATGGCACCCTCCGGGAAATTCTGGATGGCGATGCCAAGGGCCAGTGCCAGCGCACCCCCCGCGGTGATATTCGCCGATCCGGACACCAGCCCGGCGTAGACCACTCCCACGGCCATGCCCTCCGGGATATTATGCAGGGTGACGGCCAGTACCATCATGATGGTCCGGTTCAGGTTGCTCTTGGGACCCTCCGCCTGATCCGCCTCTTCGATGCCTCTGTGCAGATGGGGGATCACATGATCCAGGAGGAGCAGGAACAGGATCCCTGCCCAGAAGCCGATAAAGGCCGGCAGGAAAGCCCACCTGCCCTTTGCCGCGGACTGGTCGATGGCCGGAACGATGAGACTCCAGATGGAAGCCGCCACCATGACCCCCGCCGCAAATCCGGTGAGTGCGCGCTGGATCCCGGCTTTCAGATCCTTTTTCAGGAAAAATACGCAGGCGGCGCCGGCGGATGTCCCGATAAACGGGATCAGAAGCCCCCAGAACACGGTTTGCATCTCCATCCTGTATGTCCCCCTTCCCTGGACGTTCCATTTCTCTCACAGACACAGTCACGGGATGTCACATCCGGAGATCCCGCTGCGCCGGAGGGCTCTGTACTTCTGCGACGGTATATTCTTCCAGTTTCTTATCCTGCATACTGTCACCTCACGGTTCGAATACGATGGACGGATACCCTTACTATACCACAGAAACCCCTGTTTCAAAATACAGGGGTTTCTGTCGCCTGCTGCCGCAGGATCCGTCCGGGGCCTCAGCCCTTCGGGTTGTTCTTTTTATATGCCTTCGCCCATTTGGAGATTTCTTTTTTCTTCGCGTGGTTGTTGATGTTTTCCCGGTTCAGGCTCCGGAACAGCTCGAACCGCTGTGCGGACAGGCTTCCCTCCTCGATGGCCGCTTTGACCGCGCACCCCGGCTCGGTATCATGCCTGCAGTTTCGGAATCTGCACCGGCTCTCCAGTTCCAGGATATCCGAAAAGGTCTCGTCCAGTCCCTCCTGTACGCCGGCCATGCCGACCTCGCGCATGCCCGGGGTGTCGATGACGGTGACTCCGCCCGGAAGAAGCATCAGCTTCCGGTAAGTGGTGGTATGCCGCCCCTTGTCATCGTCCTCCCGGATGCCGGAGGTCTTCATGATCTCCTCACCGGTCAGGGCATTCATCAGGGTGGATTTCCCCGCGCCGGAAGATCCCATCAGACAGATGGTGGTTCCCGGCGTCAGGTACTCCCGAAGCTCCTCCAGACCAATGCCGTACAGGGCTGAGATGGCGTGCGCCCGCACCCTGTCGGAGATCTGCTCCGCCTCCCGGATGTACCTTCCCACGTTGGGGCACAGATCCGATTTCGTAAGGATCACCACCGGGACCGCTCCCCCCTGGATCGCGATGCTCACATACCTGGCGATGCGGTTATAGCTGTAGTCCTCATTGAGGGACGTGACGATAAAAAGGTAATCCACATTGGCCGCCATATACTGCATCACGCCGGTCTTCGCCTGATCGGGTCTTTGCAACAGCCCGGTCCGCTCACACACGGAGAGGATTACGGAATCTCCCTGCCGATTGTACTGAAAGGTCACATAATCTCCCACAACGGGAAGCCTTTCCGGGTCCGCTTCGTAAAAGTGCCCTTTGAGTCTGGCCGGGATCTCCTGCTCCCAGAACCGGATCCGGTAGCTGTTTTTGCCAACCTCCGAGATCCTTCCCAGTTTTTCCTCGTGGAGCCACTGACAGGAAAGCGTAAGCGGCTTACAGTAGGGAAATCCCTTTGTAAACTCCCGGATCTCCTCTTCGTCCTCGCAGGTTTCAAAAACCGGCGCTTCATAAAAAAGCCCATGGACCTTCTGAAACTCCTCCCGCAGCGGAAGGGCCAGGAACGCATCCGCATTGCCGAAGACAGGATGGTGGATGTCAAAGTGATCGCAGGTCACAAACCCGTGCTTCGGATAATACCGGGGCTCTCCGCAGATGACGATCCCCGGATACCCGGCTTCCCTTGCCAGGGGCAGCGTCTCCTTCAAAAGCCGCGCTCCGATCCCCATGGCAAAACAGGTGGGTTCCACGGCCAGGGGCCCGAAGGTCAGCACCTTCGTCTCCCTGTCCCCGTCCACGACTCTGGCTTCGGAGTAAAAAATAGCCCCCACGATCCTCCCATCCAGCTCTGCCACCCGGCTCAGCTCCGGCAGATACTCCTTTGCCTCCCGGAGCCTGTGCACCAGAAGATGCTCATTGCATCCCGGCCCGTGCAGGTTCCAGAACGCACGCATGGTCATCCGTTCCGTGGCATGATAGTCTTCCTTCGTTTCTTTTCTGATGATGATCTGATTCAATTTTATGTCTCCTTTTTGATCAAACGTTACTTTCATCTCATCGTATGGAGACCTTGCGGCGAAACTGCCCGAAAATGGGCAAAAGAAAACCGTGACAAGACTGCCACGGTCTGAAAACCCAAACAGATCATTCAATACGGATCAAAGGGCAGAAACCGAGGTCACCATACCATATGCAGTTCCCATCACGGATTTCACGACACGCATTTATGATTCCCTCACTTTCCTCCGTATTTTTTGAAGCGATTGCATTGTATCACAGCCCCGGCGCAAAAGCAACAAAAAGGCGTTAATCCCGTTCCCGCTCCCAGGTTGCATGCGCCAGATACCATCTTTCACTGTGGGAACCCAGTGCCCCGATCTGTCTCGGATGGGCCAGGGGCAGGACCCGGATGTGCTTCCCGCCGATGGAGACTTCGGAGGGATTCCCGTATCCCCACAGATCCGTATATTCCTGCAGTGTGCGGTACGGCACGTCGGAAACACGCCTTAGATACTGCGCTATGGGGATGTCTCCCAAAAGCACCAGAAGCTGCGCCTGTGACTGCATCAGCTCCTCCGTGATCTCCTCCGCCC
>JAFYFY010000251.1 GCA_017543485.1 Lachnospiraceae bacterium
CGCTCCGAGAGCTCCAGGATCTCCTTCCTTCGTGCCTCCCGGTCGATGAAGATCCCTTTGGCGTTCCGATCCCCCAGAATAATGTTCTCAAAAACCGTCATAGCCTCAACCAGCATGAAGTGCTGGTGCACCATGCCGATGCCCAGGGCCACCGCCTGACTGGGAGATTCGATGCGCCGCTCCGTCCCGTTCAGGAATATTTTTCCCTCTGTGGGCTGATACAGACCGATGAGGATGTTCATCAGCGTGGACTTGCCCGCGCCGTTTTCCCCCAGCAGGGTCAGTACTTCTCCTCGGTTTACCGTGAGACTCACATCCCTGTTGGCGTAGAAATCCCCGAAACGCTTGCTGATGTGCTCCATCCGCAGCAGTTCCTCCAAAGCGGATCCCCCCTTTTTTCTCCTCCCCGGGCCCCGGCGGAGATCCTCCCCGCTCCGGCGCTTCCTAGGCCAGGCGGACCCACGGGAACAGCCGCTCTCTTGTATTGTATCGAAAAGCAGGGCGAAATGCAAGAAAAAAACGTAGTTTCCGGTTCGCCGCAGATAAAATGAAAGCGCCGGCGAAGAACTCCGTCCGTTTTGTGAGCAAAATCTCATAGTCGGGAGCAGAGATTGTTGTGCAGTTCGCCAATTGAATATTTATTCACTCGTCATGTATAATAAATCCATAAATTCCACGTCTGTCCGGCTTTTTTCGGAGGCTGGGCGGAGGTCTTATCCATAGGGAGGGAATATCCATGAAAAAGAAGTCCGAAATCAAGAAAATCGTGCTGGCCTATTCCGGCGGACTGGACACTTCGATCATCATCCCCTGGCTGAAGGAGAACTACAACAATCCCGAGATCATCGCCGTCTCCGGCGACGTGGGTCAGGCCGGAGAGCTGGAAGGACTGGAGGAGAAGGCCCTGAAAACCGGGGCCAGCAAGCTCATCGTGGCGGACCTGACGGACGAGATGGTAGACGAGGTCATCATCCCCTCTCTGAAGATGGGAGCCGACTATGAGACGTATCTCCTGGGTACGGCCTTCGCCCGGCCCGTCATCGGCAAAAAGCTGGCGGAGATTGCCCTGGCAGAGGGAGCCGACGCGGTCTGTCACGGCTGCACCGGAAAGGGAAACGATCAGGTGCGTTTTGAGCTTGCGGTGAAGCGTTTTGCCCCGGATATGACCATCATTGCACCCTGGCGGGAGTGGGACATCAAATCCCGGGATGAGGAGATCGACTTTGCCGAGGCCCATCAGGTGCCTTTAAAGATCTCCCGGGAGACCAACTATTCCAAGGACAAAAACCTCTGGCACCTGAGCCATGAAGGTCTGGATCTGGAAGATCCCGCCAACGAGCCGGACTATGACAAACCCGGCTTTTTAGAGATGGGGATATCCCCCATGCAGGCTCCAGACAAGCCGACTTACGTCACCCTGGGATTTGAAAAGGGCGTTCCCATGTCCCTGAACGGCCAGTCCATGAAGGCTTCCAAGATCATCGAAAAGCTGAACAAGCTTGGCGGAGAGAACGGCATCGGCATCATCGACATCGTTGAGAACCGTCTGGTCGGCATGAAGGACCGCGGCGTCTACGAGACTCCCGGCGGCAGCATCCTCTATAAGGCGCATGAGCAGCTGGAGATGATCACCGTGGACAAGGATACCCTGCATGTCAAGCAGAAGCTGGCAGTCGATTATGCAGACCTCATCTACAACGGCAAATGGTACAGCCCGCTGCAGGAGGCACTGACCGCGTTTGCAAACGAATCCAACAAGTTCGTCACCGGTTCTGTCAAGCTGAAGCTCTATAAGGGCAATATCATCCCGGCAGGCACCACCTCACCATATTCACTGTATTCCGAGAACCTGGTCACCTTCGGCGAAAGCGATTACGATCAGGGGCAGGCGGCTGGCTTCATCAATCTGTGGGGCCTCCCGATCAAGGTCCAGGCGCTCCGCGAGCAGGGACGTCTGTGA
>JAFYFY010000252.1 GCA_017543485.1 Lachnospiraceae bacterium
TATCTGACAAACTGCCATGCACCGTCCAGATTCTTGCTGCCTGCGGACAGCAGGTATGCGGTATTGGTCTGGATCACGCCGCCGTTTCCGTCAGAGGAAGGGAATCCCACAATGGCGATGGGGGCCTGGAAGTTTCCGTAGGCATTGATGTAATTGCCGTGCAGGTTGTAGATATACAGATTCTGCAGCAGGATCTTTCCTCCGCTGTAGTAGTACTGATACTCGTTCCAGTAGCTCTCATCCCGGGAGTTCCAGTCGATCTCCGCGGGAAGGGATGCGCAGTACTCCAGAAGGCTCACAAAGGTATCGGAGGTAAAGTCACACTTTCCGGTATCCAGGTCGATGAACTCATATCCGTCAAAGCCAAGGAACATGCTGAGGAACCAGCTCTGGGTCATGTCATCGAACAGGGTGACCTCCTTGGGCAGAGACTTTGCAAACTCCAGGAATTTCTTGCCATCCCAGCCGGCATAGCTTCCCATCCGGTCTGCCCGGCCTACCACGGTCTGGTAGGAGAACTTCGGGATCACGGTGTAGAGCTTTCCGTCGAACCGGAATGCATCAAACACATTGGTCAGATAGCTGTTCTGGGACAGCTCCGGATCGGCGCTGATGAGGGACTCCACATCCGCCAGAAGGCCCTTTCTGCCGAAGGAACGGATGTCCACCTCGCTCAGGTCGTTGAGCACGATGATGTCGGGCATATTGCCGGTGAGCACATCGTTGTTGAGTCTTTCATACCCCGCCATATAGTCGTCGGAGGATCCGAACTGCTCATAAGAGGTGACGGTGATGCGGTAATCCGGATTGGTCTTGTTGAAATCGATGACCCGCTGACGCAGCTCGTAGTTCATGTAATAGCAGGCCAGGTTCAGGACCTTTTTGTCCTTGATGGTGGCGGGATCCACATAGGTAAAGATCGCCACCACCGGCTGGGATTCGTTGTTCATGTAATAGCCGAGGAAGTGCTTGTCATCGATCATGCAGACCTGGTTGAAGGCATTCGCATCCAGATCGGAGTTGATGACATTCATATACTGCGTCATCCCGGTATCGCCCTGATTGTAGGTAAAGACCCCGTTAGACGTGCAGATGATCAGATCCGTGGAGGATCCGGCACCGATGAAATTGTATCCGGAGGACTGAATGGCATAGGGAAGCTCGCCGGCATCCGACACTTCAAAGGTGTTCAGGTCCAGCTTTCCCATCATCATCTTGTAATCGTTGTCCACATCGTAGTAGAGCACTCTGAGGGCACCGTCCCGGCCGGCGAAGGCCTGGATGAAGTTCTGGGTCCATTTGGCCTTGCCCAGATCCGCGGTCCCCTTTACGGTTCCTTCCCGGTCGATCCGCACGGCGGTGCCGGACTCTCCGTACTCGGAGGTAAAGAGCAGGATCTCATCTCCCTTGGGCACCATGGTCTGGATATAGCCGTTCTCAAGATCCACCACATCCGTCAGATCCACATCACTTAACAGATTTCCCTCCAGGTCCCAGCTCATCAGGGAAGTCTTCACCACCGTCTGGGTATAATCGTTGTAGTCTTCGAAGCGGTAAGCCCGGATGGCAGTCAGGCTCCCGTCCTCGCCGAAGAAGGCATTCTGAAAATTCACATTCTCCCAGGTGGAGCTGTACTCCTCTTCCTCGACTACAGCCTCCTGGGGTTCGGTCTCCTGGGGTTCGGTCTCCTGGGGTTCGGTCTCCTGACCTTCCGCCTCCTGGCTCTCCTCTTCCTGGGCTCCGTCCGAAAGGGCGATCTTCTTCACATTCTGTCCTTCGGTATCCGTGGAGAACAGATACAGGTTCTGCCTGCTTCCGTTATCGGACCACTCATAATCCGCAGCCGCAAAATACAGCTGATCTCCCATCTTGCGGGATGTCAGCATATTCATGTTTTCCATATCTCCCAGACCCTGAACGGGCTGGCTGGTAAAAACGCCCTGCTTTGCAAGGGACGGGTCTGCCGCTGCCGTGGTTCCCGCGGCTCCGCCTGCACCGGATCCGCCTGCACCGCCTGCTCCTCCTGCTCCTCCTGCTCCGTCCGTGCCCTTCTTCCCGCAGCCTGCCATGGAGGTCATCACCATGGCGGCGGCCAGAAGACAGGTCAGCATTCTTTTCACACTACTCTTTTTCATGCTCTCCTCCTTCCGATTCCCCTTCCGACGCTTCTGTAGGTTCCGTTGTTCCTTCGGTGGTCTCTTCTTTCGTTTTTCCCCGCTTCTCTTTTTTGGCTCTTTCCTTTTTGGGCTTTTCCTTTTTGGGCTTTTCCTTTCGGATCCTGCCCTTTTGGGGGTTCTCACCATCTGTCTGCCCGCCTTCCGGCGTTTCGCCTTCCGGTGCTTCCCCCTCCGGCGTTTCCCCCTTCGCCCGCTTCCTGCGAAGGCGCTTTTTCAGCGCCAGAAATGTATCGGGGATGGTCTCTTTGAAGAACTTCCTGAAGACATCCCAGAAGCTCCATCCCTTGGTGCGCCACCAGATGACGATCAGCGTCACATAAAGCAGCAGCGTATATCCCAGAAGCACCAGGGCTGCCAGGGTCCATGCGGCCACCTCATCCTCCAGCCCTCTGGCAATATTCTCCCAGTAGGGGTAGATGATGGCTTCTCCGTTCATGGAACGCGTGCCGAAGCTTCGGATCAGCTGCAGGCGGTTGACGATGCCGAACCGCTTCGTGCAGTCGATGATCTCGGCGTTCATCTCGTCCTTGCCCAGGAGATCCTTGATCTTTGTCACGGCAAAATTCCGAATGGGATCCGGCATCACGATCTCAAAATGATTGAGACCGTAGCTCATCCCCAGCTCGTCTAATACATCGTAGGACACGAACACCTTGGGCTTTCCCAGGCCCGCCGCCTTTGCCAGACGTCCCTCCGGCTGCCGGTAGACCCCCCGCACGATCAGCGGGATCTCTCCCACCAAAAGGACCTGTCCCTCGATATCATTGCTTCCGTAAAGCTGCCAGGCCGTGATCTCATCCAGCAGGATCCCGTCCTTATTCACCTCGTCGCCGCCGTAATAATACCCGGAGCGAAGCTCCACGGGATGAAAGTAAAAGAAATCCCCTTCCGTTCCGATGGCATCCACGGTGGCGGTCTTTTTTCCGTGGGTCAGGGTGATCTGTCCCGTGGCACTGAAGGTGTAGGTAAACTGTCTGGCCTCGGACCCTTCCTCCGGGATCAGGCCGGCTTCCTCCAGCGCGGCACCTATCCGTTTGTCCAGGGACCGAAGCTGCATGGCCTCCATCTGGGCATCCACGGAGAAATAGGCTGCGATCTGCGCGGACTGACCCGACCGGTCCCATCTGTCCGCTTCCTGCAGATCCGGAAAGGAATCCGCCAGACGGGATGCTGCCCCCAGGCAGATCCACCCCAAAAGCGCCGTGAGGACACCCGACAGGAGCAAGACCCGAACAGCCCCGGGGAGTTTTTTTCTCCCCTTTTTGATTGTATGTAGTCTGTCACTCATGTTATGAATTCTCGTCGGATAATCTCACCTGTTCCCCGGCCTCGATGGGCTTTGTGGCCGTGGTGATCACATAGGACCAGTACTCCAGGGCACCGGTCACGGCGCTCTGTTTCTCATCCGCAGCAACCACATTCACATCTTTTCTCACTGCGAAGTAGCGATTGCCCAGAGGTGTGGATTTGGCTTCCACCACCAGGATGTACTTTCCTTCATTGCTGTCATGGAGCGCACTGTTGGGAACGATGAATTCATATTCCGCCGTGCGGGAGCCCACGGACAGGGTCATGGACTGACCTGCGGTGAGTCCCTCTCCGTCCAGATCGAAGGTGATCTGTTTTTTCTGGGTCGGGCTCTGGGGATCCGGACGGATCCCGGATACCGTGACTGTGACATCGCTGTACCACCAGCCGTTTACGATCTCCGCGGGATCGCCGGGGGCCACCAGTTTGGCTTGCTCATTGTCCACGCTGAAGGAAAGGGTATATCCCTGTCCCTCGGGCTGCATCAGCACCACGGGAGTGGCAGGATCCGTATCCTTGCCGCTCTGTACATTGATCTGCAGGATCTTTCCTGCGATAGGCGCCGTCACCTCACTGCCGATGGCCTTCAATTCCTCCGCTTCCACCTTTGCCTGTGCATCCTGGATGGCCCGGTAGAGGCTGTTCAGGTTGATCTTGTTGGCGATGTTGGTGGTAAGGGTGGTCAGGGCCTGCTTCTTGTCCTCCAGGATCCCCTGCTTGGCCGTCAGCGTCGCATTGGCGGCTGCCAGCTGTGCCTGCAGATTCTTGACGTTCTGATCCGTGCCTGCGGTGTCCTGTCTGTGCTGCAGATTGGCTCTGGCCTGATTCAGGGCGGTCTGGGCATTGGCCACCAGCGTGGTCTGCTCGATGAGCTTCGGCTCCAGATCCGCGATCTTTTTGTTCAGTTCCGCGATCTTCGCATCGTTCTCTTCGGATGCTTCCAGGGAGGAATAATATTCCAGCTTGCTCTTTAAGTCCGTCATCTCCGCGGACATGGTGGCCAGGCCGTTGTTGTAATTGTCATAATAGTACTGGGCCTCGGTGATGGCATTGTTCTCCGCGGTCACATCCAGGGTGGCGGCACTGGCCACGGCCACGGCGTTTGTCAGATCGTTCACCACGGCCTGCGCGGCGTCCACCTCGTTCTGGGCATTTTTCACCGCCTGCTGTGCGCCGGACACCTGGGTCCGAAGGGCGGATACATCCAGATTCCCGGTGGAACCCGCGATGGCGCTGTCGGTGATCTCTCCGGACAGGAGTGCGATATCATAGGCTCTCTGTGCTTCCGCCAGGGCCTTTTTCGCGGCATCCAGCTCCGCGGAATCCCCCTCTGCCAGATACAGCAGCACGTCTCCCGCTTCCACCACACTGCCGACCTTGACATTGATCCCGGACACGGTGCGGCTCTGCTTCACCGTCACATTGTAGGGATCTCCGCTCTCCACGGTGCCGCTCCCCCGGACCTTCGTGGTGATGGATCCGCTGCTCACATTCTGGACCACCACCTGAGGAAGACTGTAGTTCATGATCGTGTTGGAGAACAGTGTCAGGATCAGCATCACCACCAGAAAGATGATGATGGCATTTTTGATCCAGCCCTTTCTCTTTTCAAATTCCTGTTGTTCCTTGGATTCCATAATTGCCTCCGCCATTGATGAATCAGTATGTTAACTTGATCTTTTATGATTTGACGCCGCCCTGGTAGGTGATCCCTTCCACCAGATATTCCTCTCCGTAGAGGAACACCAGCAAAGTCGGGATCATATAGATGGTGGCCACCGCAAAGGCCAGACTGATCTCTCCGCTGTTGATCTTGCTCAGGTACACGGACAGGGGATACCGCTCCGCGTCGCTCAGGAGGATCAGGGGCTGTTCCACCATATTCCAGTAATCGATAAAGACCAGGATGGCGGTGGAAAAGATGATGCCCTTGCTCAGGGGCAGGCTCACCCGCAAAAAGGTCTGCAGCTCGTTGCATCCGTCGATCTTGGAAGCCTCGATGATGTCCACCGGCACACGGTTCATGAACTTCGTGATCAGGTAGACGGAAAAGGGAGAAAAGATCCCCGGCAGCCAGATGGCCCAGTAGGTATCCAGGAGATTTAGTTTCTCACTCACCAGATAATTGGGGACCAGGGTGACCTGGTATGGCATCAGCATCAGGATGACATACAGGAAAAAGATCAGTCCCCGGATCCTGCCCCGGTATCTGGAAAACCCGTACGCAGCAAATGACGCGATGCCCAGCTGAAAGACCATGATGGGGATTACCAGGAACACGGAGTTCCAGAACTTCAGCAGGTAGTTCGGGCTCTTAAAGAGCACCGTGATATACTGGGAAAAACTGACCATATCCGGGATGAACTTCAGGTTCACCCGCTCCGCCACAAACTGTCTCCCGCCGCTTTTGGTCACAGCGAAGATGCTGCCGTAGTTGGATGCGATCTCGGATGCGGACATCAGGGAATTGGTGATGGTCAGCACGATGGGCATCAGGAACAGGATGGCAAAAAAGGCACACACCAAGGTCCCCAGAGTCTTTCGCGCCACATGGATCACGGTCTTTGTCTTTACTCGTTTCCTGGGCATACTCCTCCCGGGCCTGCCGGGACTTTTCTGTAATTGTTTCGTCTGCGCTTCCACTTATCCCTCCAGGTCCTTTCCGAAATGATTGTCCAAGACAAAGAGCAGCAGGATGATCACCACCATCACCAGACTCATGAGCACCGCGGCTGCGGACAGGGTCTGATAGTCCAGACTCCGGAATTTGTTGTTCATGAAATGCTGCAGCATATAGATCTTCTCATAGGGATAATCCGTGGTCAGCAGATAGACCTCCCGGAAGATCTTGAAGGAGTTGATCAGGGACATGATGGTGACGAATACAATAGTACTGGACAGATACCGGAGCTTGATCCGGAAGAATACGGTAAAGGGCCCCGCTCCCTCCAGCTCCAGCACCTCCAGGATGTCCTTCGGCACGCTGGAGAGCGCCGCCAGGAACAGGATCATGTTATATCCCAGGTTTTTCCAGAGAAACAGGACCACCACCACGGCGATGGCCTTGTCGGATTTGAGCCAGTCGATCTTGTCCGCTCCGAAACGGGCCAGGAATTCATTCACAGCCCCGTTGTAGTCAAAGAGCACCTGCCAGATCAGCACCACCGATGCCACGGGCACCATCATGGGACTCAGGAAAAAGGTCCGAAACTGGGTGCGGAAGGGGATCTTCAGATCCAGCGCAACTGCCAGCAGGAGACTTAAGGCCACGGCAGCAGGAACCGCCAGCGCCGAAAAGACCGCGGTATTTCGGACCGCCATCCTGAAGGCGTTGTTGCCGATGACCATTTTGAAGTTCTCAAGGCCCACAAAGTTTTTGCTGATGGGATTGTCCACACCGGCGTAGTAGATCACCACCATAAAGGGGACGAAGAAAAAGAGCATGGCCCCCAGCACACTGGGGATCAGGAACGGGACCGATCCCCATTTGGCATGGCGTTCGATCCTGGACAGCTTGTTCCAGGCCTTGTGCTTTCCGGCGGTCTTCTGCTCCCTCCGGGGGCGCTTCCCCGCTTTTCCCCCCGGGGTTTCGTAGATTGTTCTGTGATTGCTTTCCGTCATGATGTCCTCAGATCAGCGGTTTTCCATGAGGTAGAGCGAAACTCTGCTCTGGATCGTCTCCATGACGTCCTCCACGCTCTTCTGTCCCTCAAAAAAGCCCGCTGCTTCCTCATTTATGATATCATAGATTGTCTGGTTTGTCGCCTGAGGAGCCTTTGCCGTATCCAGGAGTTCCAGGAACCGGTCTCCCTCCTGGCGGGTCACGGCATGGTAGGTGTAGTTCCAGTCCCCGTAGGACATTCCGTTCCCCTCATGGGATTTTTCCCGGATTGCCTTGTCGATCTCGGCTTCCACCTTCGAGCGGTCCGGACTCAGGCCCCAGCTGTATAGGCTATCCATGCTGTTGTAGAATTCGAGGAATTTCCAGGCCCCTTCCTTGTGGGAAGATCCCGAGAGCATGGCGACACCGCCCTCCGCCCGCAGACTGGCCGCGGCGTGACCGTCCATGGTGGGATATCCGATGAGATTGCATCCGCCCTCAAAAATGGCATCATAGAGCTGGATCTCCGAGGCATCCATGATATAGGCCTGCGCCAGCATCACATCCCCGTCGGATACCATCACCGGCGTACTGCGTTCATCGTCCCAGTTCATCTCGGAGTTGACCTTGGAGAGGAAGGTCAGGATCCGCTGAAACTCCGGTCCGTTAAAATGACATTCTCCCTTTTCCCAATCCACAAAGCTGTCCATGGTAAAGGCGAAGAATACCTGCATCATGGAGTCCCGATCCTGATAATCAATGAGCTGTTTTCCGGGATGTGCCTCCGCAAAATCGATCATCTGATCGATGGTCCATCCGGCTTTGTCCGTCCCCAGCTCCTTTGCGCTGCCCGCCAGCGTCAGGATGGAAAAGCTCTTGGGGATGCAGATCAGCTTTCCGTCATAGGTGGCGCTTTCGATGACCCCTTTGATATATCCCGACAGATCCAGTCCTGCTGACTGCGCGTAGGGCGTCAGGTCTTCAAAGACCCCCTTCTTTACCATGCCCTCCATGTCCGCAAACTCTTCCATGGTCACCAGATCCGGCGGATTCTGGCCCGTGAGGCTGTTCTGCAGATTCGTCATGGCATCGTTAAAGTCCATGTCCGGATTCTTCTCCCAGTCATAGGCCACATTGATGTTCACACGATATTCGGTCTGTGATTTGTTGAAGGCGATGACGGCGCTGGAGAGCTGCTGATCGGGATACAGACTGCTGATGACCAGATCCGTCACCTCCTTCACCTCGGAGCGGGGGGTCTTTTTCAGGGTCGCCAGTTCGGAGCCGGAGGTGTTCCAGTCAAACAAAACCGCCCGGAAGTCCCCGTTTTCCGCAAGGGAAAGACACCGGACCTGATCTCCCAGGATATTGGAATCGGTCCAGGAAAGGATCTGCTCCGTTTTCTGATCCGCGGGAGTATACCGGTACAGGGACTGGGAAGTAGCCACCAGAAGGGAGGATCCCTCCGGATCCGGGAACATTCTGCTGGTGTTCTGGGGAAATCCCTGCAGCTTGTCGCCCAGAGCGGCACCATCCATGTCCACCTTCTGCGCCACGTATTCCCAGTTGGTATTCATGTCCTGGTAGGCCACATACAGATCCTCCCCCAGGGCAAAGGCCTGCTGATAATAGGTTCCCTGTTCTCCGTTTATCTCTCCCAGCAGTTTTCCGTCGCTGTCCAACAGGATCAGCCTGCTGTCGCAGATCAGAAGGATCCTCCCTTGCGGGTCTGCAGCGATGCCGTTTATGTAAAAATACTCGCCTTCCTTCCGGATGCTGTCATCCAGCACGAACCGGAGGACCTCCGCTCCGCTCCTGTCCAGCGCCAGGATCAGGCAGCTTTCCTCCATCTGCTGGTATTCCTCATCCATGACGGAAGCACTGGCTACCAGATAGATCCTGTCCTCCCGGACGCACATGGAGCTGAAGTTCAGGCTGCTGAATGCGCCTTTTTGGGCGCCTGCCAGAAAATCCGCGAAGAGGTCACTGGCCTTCAGAGACATCTTTTTCTGCATGGAGGCGGCATCATAAATGGCAAACTCCATGTCGGACAGGGTATCCGAATAGGTCCCGTTTGTCAGGAACAGTTCTTCCCCGTCCAGCCAGGCGTCTCCCGTATAGGAGCCGTCTTTGTTTTCTCCCAGGCTCTGGAAGCTGGCGGCATAGATATATTCACTGAGGCCCTCCGAAGAAGCAGATTCCGCACCGGAGGCTCCGGAAGAAGCCGCCGTGCTCTCCGCCTGATCCTTTCCGGAGCCGCAGGCTGTCAGGGACAGGATCATGCATGCCGTCATCATAAAGACGGTCATTTTTCTCATCTGTTGCAGGATGGTCTTTGTTTTTTTCTGATTTTTCATATGTCCTCCGGTCAGACCCGAACGTCAAAAACACAAAGTCTTCGGTCACCATTCAACATCTTATCATGGCGCATCAAAAAAACACATTAAGATTCCTTTAAGAATCTCAATGTGTTTTTTGAAGACTGCCGTATGGAACGGGGTCAATGCATGCCACCCATCTGAGGGCCTTCCATCTTTTTCGCGTTCTGTGTCTCCATCTTTGTCTGCTCCGGCTTCAGCGTCAGCAGGTACTTGTTGAACAGTTCGCCGGTCTTCATCCCCTTCATGGGTTTCCCCATCTCCAGGTCCGGTGTGCTTCGGAGCACCTCCTGGAACTCCTTCGAGGTGCGGACATTTTCCGCCGCAACCTTCATCCTGGCAGGATTCGCCAGCAGCTTTTCGATGGATTCGGGGCTCTGTCCGCTTTCGATGGCCTTTTCCGCTCCCTTGATCACGAAAAGCTTCGCCAGATTGACCTCGGACAGCTCCCGGTTCTGCAAAAGATGATCCACCTCGGCGGCCACTGCCGCTTTCGGATCCGTGGCAAAAGCCCGATGGATCCCGGGAACCCGCAGCAGATCCTCCATCATTTCCGCCGCCATGACCGCCTGCTCAGAGGCCAGGACCCGCTTCGAACCGATGTCGGTTATCGTGCCCTGTATCTTATATGCCCGGTAGGCTCTGGCGGTCTCCCGCACGGCCTGCGTCTTTTCCAGAAGGTCCTTTGTTTCATCCGGAGAAAGGGTCCCGGTACTCCTCAGTTTCTCTGCGGCAGCAGCCATTTCATCGGATAGTGTCTGGGCCGCCTTTCGAAACTCCCGATACTCCGGGGAGGATTTCATCAGGGCAGGATCGGCATCTTTGACGATCCGCAGAAGGGAAGCGGAAACCCCCGCCATGCGGTCCAGATCCAGATCTTTGCCATCCGAATTCATCGTTTCGCGGTATCCGTCAATCCTCTGCTCCAGCTGCGACAGCGTGATTCTCTGACTGGTGGTACCCTTCAGCAGCGCCGCAGGCACCTTCCCCACGGTGTAGATCTTTTTATCTCCCTCTCCCGTCACCGTCATGCCGAACACATCCCGCATGAGTGCTCCGCGTTTCGGATCGATCTTGGACAGAAGGTCGATGACACTTCCGAGCCTGGTGGCCTCCATGGAGTCATAGGAGGGTTTGTTCTGATGCACCTTGCGCATGCAATATTCCGTGGCCCAATCCGCCACTCTGGTGAGTTTTCCATCGTTCATCAGAGTAGCGTCCGAGGTCACCTTGTCCAGGGATTCCCACAGATTGGCGAATGCATCGGAATAATTTCTGTTCATGGTGGCTTGCAGTTCCCGATGATTCTCCATCAGACTGTCCACGATGGTGGCATTCACCAGATGCTCTACGGCCGCTTCCCGGACCGGATGCAAAAGGCCCTGAAAAGTCACCAGTTTATGCTGGCTGCGGGATCCCTGGATCTGGGCTCCCAGGGTATTTAGCCAGGTATCGATGTTCGTATTCTCATCTACGGAAGGTGGATTTTTGACATATCCGTTCAGGCTCTCCGAGATCACCTCCATCAGGCCCAGCTTGGCATTTCTGGAATAGGCCGGGTCATTCAGAAGCGTTGCCAGCGTTCTGATGTCCTCGTTCAGCTCATCCGCCTGCTGGATATTCCGGTTTTCCGTCTGGATGATTTTCTGAATGTTTGTAACCAGTGCCGGCGCGGCTTTTTTCGATTCCAGCAGGTTCTTAAAGCAGGTATCCAGCTCCCGGCAATAGGCTCTCACTCCCGCCGGGCTTCCGTAAGGGCCGTGCTTTTGCGGATCATATTTGGGGATCTCATGTCTGATGTTCCGGCTAAAGCCCACCGTCATCATATTGCGGAGTCTCTGGTAGCTCTTTCGATAGAAATCCGCCTCATCTTTCGCATCGGGGATGAAGGTGATATAGCTGTTCAGCGAATGACCCCGGAGACTGGTCAGGTAGTCATGGATCGTATTGTACGCCTCCTGGCGGATATCCTGTCCTTCTCCGGGAGATACGGGCTCTCCGCGCTGGGGGTTATAGCCGGTCCTTCCGGTGGGTGCATAATTGTCCAGAATACGCTGGGTGGTGACGGCAGTCCTTTGGACGCCGGGATGATCCCAGTTCTGATGCATCACCCTCCGGATCTCCTGAAGGAGAGGCTGGAATTTCTCTTTGACATCGGCCAGCTGAGCCGAGTTGTCGAGCTGCCGGTTCACCCCCTGCTGATTATTCTGACTGACCGTCGCAACGTTCAGCTGATTGGCAACAGTCCCCACCTCCGAGGCAAAGGTGTTCAGCCGGCTAAGGAGCTCTTCCGCACCGGGTACGCCACGCATCCGAACCGTGAAAAACCTGGCGAGCCGCTCAAATTCCTCCAGATTGCCGCACTGATCCGCAAATCGGTCCAGATCCTCCATATACTTCTTTTCGTCATATAAGGATCCTGGGGCCTGTGGCTGCTGCGGCTCGGACGGCTGTGACCCGGACGGCTGCGACTCCGGGCCATCATAGGTTACCAGCTGCTGTCCGTCATCCAGACTCTGGTCATAATCCTTCGGCATGTTCTTCCCTCTTTTCCTGTAGTGTGATCAACTGCTGTCAAAGATAGAACCTTTCTTCATGCGATTTGGTTGCATGAAAAGAGAAGTTATTGAAGGTACAGCTCCCGCACATGCGCCTTGACCAGCCGATAAATCTCCGTGGCCTTTTCATCCCGGTAGATTTTCTCGATCCCGTCGTGGATGTCCGCCAGATTCTGAGGCCCCCCAGCCTTTTCCAGAAGCTCGTACACCGCCCCTCTCATATCCGGATCCTCCTCCGAGAGAAGCTCGCTTAATTTCGCGGCACTCACCCGATATTTTCTGGTCTTCTGGGGAGCCGGCGCGCTCTTCTCCTCAGGGGTATCCGGAGAGACTGCCTTCGGAGAGCCTTCCGTTTTTACCGCGCTCTCCGTTTTTGCGGCAGCTTCCGGTTTTTTGACGGCTTCCGCACTCTTTGCCGCGGATCCGTCTTCCGCCTTCACGGCAGGTTTTGAGGCGGGCTTTGTCTCCGCTTTTTTCTCCTGCTTTGCAGCGGGCTGCTCCCCGGGCTTTGTCTGAGGGGTCTTGCGGGCCGGGGTGCGATCCGCCTTATCCGCTTCCGCCGCTTTGGGCGCACTCTGCGGTGCAGGGGCCGCAGGCTTTCTGGCTCTGGGCTTTAAGGGACTGAGTCTGCTGCCTCTGGCGGACTTCACCGGCTTTCCGGACACCTGCACCGCCGTCTTCCGGCTGACCTTGATCCCCCGCTTTTCCCAGAACTTGATGGCCGCGTCATAGCCACCGTCATCCGAGATGATGCAATAATCGGCATTTTCGTTTTCCCGGATCAGATATCCCAGGTAGGATACCAGCTGAAAATCCAGGCCGTTCTTTCCGGTAAAGCACTCCTTTAATTCCACGTGCTTTCCGCTGCTCATGATCCCGTTGATGGCCTCATAGGACACCGAACCGGAATTCATGGTGTAAAATACATAGATCCTGTCCTGATCCGTCATCTTCTCCAGCAGCAGGGTCCACACGGTCTTGACATTTTCCGTGTCGATGAGATAGACCACACTGTCCTTCAAAGGTTCCGGATCGGCAAATAGTTTTCTGGAAAAAATAGACATAAAATTCCTTTCTGATCACTCACAAATGTTCAGGATTCTTCCTCGGAAGACTCCTCTTCTCCGGGAAGCTGCCCGGACGCCACTGCATTGTTCACGGCGGTGACGGTCTCTCCGGAGGCCCCGGATACGGAATTGAGGAGCGCCGTTCCGGTCTCCTCCGTCATAGTGGCTGCGGCGTTCTGGGCCTGCGTGGCGGCACTTTTTTTCCTCTCCGCCGCTGCAGCCTGAAATTCCGCACAGTCACACACTCCGTCCTTTAACGGCTTCCCGCAGTACTCACAAAATCCCCCCATACTTCCTCCTTCCGAAGACTCCGGCACGGGCATGTACAGTTCCGGCAGTTCCTCTGCCGGTTGTGTCTGCGCCGGCAGTGTCTCTGCTCTCCCCGCTTCTTCCTTTGGCGCATCTTCCTTTGCGCGTTTCTTTTTCCGCGCCTTTCCCTTCTCCCCGGATCCGTGCTCCGGCGCATCTGCATCCGCGGGAAGCCCGGCCTCCTTCACGGCATAGACCACGGCCAGGATGATGCCCGTCACCCCGGACAGGATGACCGCGATCCATGCCAGATACCCAGGCAGACCCTTTCGCTCTCCCGTGATGCCACTTTGCATCATGGGGCTGCCGGGATCCATACCGGAAAGGGTATAGACAAGGTCCGCTCCTTTCTGCACAGCTCCATAGGATGCGGGATCCTCCCCCAGCACCGTACCGATGCCCTTCACGGTGTAGGTCACGGACGGAACTTCCATTGAGGCAAAGGGAGCCAGGGTAAACCGGTCCTCCACATGGACGAGCTTTCGAAGGGATAAAGGAGCGCGTCCGCATCTGGTGACCGTCAGGTCCTGGTCACATCCGAACACCCGGTTCCAGAGTGCGGATTCCCGGCCCGGGGTGTCGCCTTCTGTCCGAATCGCCACCTCAAAGCCCGCCTTCGTCTGCCCGCACTCCTCCAGTGTGATGCCGCCGTCCTCCCGTGCAAAGGCCACTTCCAGCCTTCCCTTCAGGTTTGCGGCCTGCACCGGATCCAGGTTTTCCTCGTACAGGAGCCTGACATTTCTGCGGATCCTTCCGACATCCGACACATCCAGCACGACTTCGGCGCTGCCCAGCCTGTAGCTGTACCGGTAGGTGTAGTCTGCCCTGACTCTGGCAGCCCCGGTGTAAAAGAGCAGCTGATACCCCTCTTTCTCCGAGGCATATCCGTAGATGTTGTTGTCGAAATCGTACTCTCTGTAGGTACCGGTGTAGGTGCCGTTATCTGAGACATAGTAGTGGAAGTTCACGGACCCCGCCGCACCGGTCTCGTACTCCCCCAGGTCGATGGTCTCGCGGATCCTGCGGTTATCGGCAAAAAAACTGCCGTTTCCCTGACTCTGCGCATCCTCCAGGGCAAACGCACCTTCCCCGTTCCCGTAGAACCGCTGCATCATCCCGGTGAGGGCTTCCGGATCCATGCCGGTCCGGGTGAGGGTGTAAATCTGCTTTCCCTCCTCCTTGCTCCAGCTGCCCTTTGCGCCCTCCGCTTCGTTCACGCTTAAAAACTCCCGGATCTTTGCCTCATTCAGATCCATGGAGGACTGGGGAAGCGTGACGACGATGGTACGGCTGACACTGCCGTCCCCGCCGAAGGCCGTGTAAAAGTCCACACCGTCGATGGTCAGGTACACCAGCGTGTCGATGTAGGGGTAGGATCCGCCGGTCTCGTACCCTGCCACATGGTAGGTCTCGGCATTGTCATAGAACACCTTTGACTGATCCCCCGCGTCCACGATCCCCTTTTTCACGAACAGCTGCGGCAGCCAGTCCATGAGCTCCAGCGCGCCGAAATGCTCCGTGTAGTAGATTCCGGAGGAAAAGACCGAGTCTGCGGTCCGGTAGCTGACCGGCTCCGAATCCGGTGCATGTCCGCCGGCGGAAAGGATCGAAGCCACCTTGTCCGAGTACTCCTCCAGGCTGTCAAAGCGGATGGTAAAGACGAAGATCACATCCTCTTTGGTGGACCGGTCCTCAAATTCCAGACCGGCAGGCAGGTTCTCCGATACCGTCTTTGCGGCGCTTTGCACATCCCCGTGGTACCTTCCCCGGTTTTCGGCCAGATTTGCGGAATACACCATGACCCGGGTCCCGCTTAGGTTTTCGTCCACCGTCAGCTGCGTGGTGAGCTTCCCGCCGCAGGCGGTGAAAAGCAGCATCAGAAGCGCCAGGGTGCAGAGCCGAAGGATTTTTCCGAAATACGCTTTCATCCGTCAGCCCTCCCTTACGAATAGTCCGCGATCTTCCAGGTTCTTCCGGCTCTGACCAGGGTCAGGGAAAGATCCTCGGTCTCGCTCCCCGTCAGGTAGGTCACCGTGACCTGACAGCGCTCCTTTTCCTCATCCGCAAACTCCGGGTCCGATACCAGGATCTCCTCCGGCACCCGGTCCTTCAGGAGGAGTGATATCAGGAGCGTCCCTTCCGCCTCAAATTCCTCCTGACTCAGGGTCTTTCCCTCCGGGAGCTTCAGCATGCGATATGCCTTCCGGTATCTGCCCTCCGAA